>JACMRO010000183.1 GCA_014376425.1 Rubritepida sp. | reverse complement strand
CCGAAGGCCAGCGCGGTGGCGGCATCCAGCGCCAGGCAACCGGTGAAGGCCATGGCCACGCCGCCCAGCACCAGCCCCGGCTGGGCGATCGCGCGGGCCAGGATGCCGTCCATCACGCCCACGCCGTAGGCCGCGACCAGCAACACCACGGCGCCGTCGATGGCACCGGCCCTTCGCGCGAGGGCAGCCGGTGGCACCACCCGGCGTAACACCAGCGACAGGGCCATGGGCAGGCCCACCAGCAGGGCCAGGCGCGCCATCAGCCCGCCCAGGGTCAGCGCCAGGTCGATGCCCATCAGCCCCAGCGCGATGGGCGGTGCGGTGAACGGCACCAGAAATGTGGACAGGATGGAGACGACGAAGGCGACCTCGCCATCCAGGCCCAGCAGCCGCGCGAAGGCCGGGCTGGAGGTGGCGGCGCAGCCGGTGGCCAGCACCACCAGGCCGGCGACGAAGCCCGGCTCCAGCGGCAGAAACCAGCACAGCGCATAGGCCAGCACCGGGCAGGCCAGCAGCAGCCAGCCCAGCAAAGCCGCGAACAGCAAGGGGCGGCGCAGCCAACCCAGCACCTGGCCGAAATCCACCCGCAGCAGCACCAGCGTCATCAGCCCCGCAACGGTGACGGTGACGACATCGCGGAACACCGAGGCCAGCGGCGGCACGAACAGCCCCACGAAGATGCTGGCGGCCAGGATGGCGGCGCCGCGCCGGGCGCAGAATTCGAGAAATCCGTGCAAGCTTTGTTCCCTATGCGCGACAGACTATATCCGCCCCGTGATTCCCCAGACAGCAGATACACCCCCCTTGGCCGATTACCTGACCCGCCTGAACCCCGAGCAGCGCGAGGCGGTCGAAACGCTGGACGGCCCCCTGCTGGTGCTGGCCGGCGCCGGGACCGGCAAGACGCGCGTCCTGACCACGAGATTTGCCCATCTCCTCATGACAGGCCGCGCCCAGCCCTGGCAGGTGCTGGCCGTCACCTTCACCAACAAGGCCGCCCGCGAAATGCGGGAGCGGGTTTCCGCCATCCTGGGCCAACCGGCCGAGGGGCTGTGGCTGGGCACCTTCCACGCCCTGTGCGGCCGCATGCTGCGCCGCCATGCCGAGGCCGCGGGACTGAAGAGCAACTTCACCATCCTGGACGTCGATGATCAGAACCGGCTGCTGAAGCAGGTGTGCGAAGCGGCCGGGCTGGACACCAAACGCTGGCCGGTGCCGGCGCTGATGGGGGTGATCCAGCGCTGGAAGGATCGCGGCCTGACGCCCGAGCGGGTGACGCCGGCCGAGGATACCGACTTCGCGAACAACCGCGCCATGGAGCTGTATGCGGCCTATCAGGCGCGGCTGCTGCAACTCAACGCGGTGGATTTCGGCGATCTGCTGCTGCTGACGACGGAACTCCTGCGCACCGATGAGGCGATCCTGGCGCAGTATCACCGGCTGTTCCGCTACATCCTGGTCGACGAATACCAGGACACCAACACGGTGCAGTATTTGTGGCTGCGGCTGCTGGCGCAGGCGTCGAGGAACATCTGCTGCGTGGGGGATGACGACCAGTCGATCTACTCCTGGCGCGGTGCCGAGATCGAGAACATCCTGCGCTTCGATCGCGATTTCCCCGGCGCCAAGGTGGTGCGCCTGGAGAGCAACTACCGCTCGACCACGCCGATCCTGGGTGCTGCGGCCGGGCTGATCGCGCATAATGAGGGGCGGCTGGGCAAGACGCTGCGCGCGGGGCGGAACGACGCCTCGGGCGAGAAGGTCAGCGTGCTGTCGCTATGGGACAGCGAGGAGGAGGCGCGCGCGGTGGGCGAGCGGATCGAGCGGGCGCAGCGCGACGGGCAGGGGCTGTCGGAGATCGCCATTTTGGTCCGTGCCGGCTTCCAGACCCGCGCCTTCGAGGAGCGGCTGATCACGCTGGGCCTGCCCTACCGCGTGGTCGGCGGCGCCAAGTTCTATGAGCGGGCGGAAATCCGCGACGCCATGGCCTATTTGCGCATCCTGTCGCAACCCGCCGACGACCTGGCATTCGAGCGCATCGTCAACCAGCCCAAGCGTGGGTTGGGCGACACCTCGATGCGCGAGATGCTGCGCGTCGCGCGGGAGAGGCAGGTGCCGCTGAGCGTCGCCGCCAGCCTGCTGACCGAGAGCGATGCGCTGCGGCCCCGGCCCCGTGCGGCGCTGCGTGAACTGCTGGAAGGCTTCGCCCGCTGGCGGGCCGGGCTGGACCGCGAGGGGCATGTGGTGACGGCCGCATTGCTGCTGGATGAGAGCGGCTATGTCGAGATGTGGAAGAACGATCGCTCGCCAGAGGCGCCGGGGCGGCTGGAGAACCTGAAGGAAATGCTGCGCGCGATGGGCGACTACCCCACGCTGCAGGCCTTCCT
>JACMRO010000182.1 GCA_014376425.1 Rubritepida sp. | reverse complement strand
GTTTGCCCAGATGATCGAAAAACTGCGCGGCAGCTTGTGAAGTCGCTTGGACGCTGAATCGCTTATATAGTATGGACCATGATGAGGGAGACACGAAATGCTGGAATTCGCACGGCCTGAACTGACGGAATTGAAGCCGCGAATTACTGTCGTCGGCGTTGGCGGCGCCGGCTGCAACGCGGTCGCCAACATGATCGCCGCCGATTTGCAGGGGGTTGATTTCATCGTCGCCAATACCGACGCGCAATCGCTCGCCGCGAGTAAGGCCGAAACCCGCATCCAACTCGGCATGAAGATCACGCAAGGGCTGGGGGCAGGGGCGCGCCCCGAAATCGGCCGCGCGGCGGCGGAAGAAACCCTTGATCAGCTCGAAAGCAGCCTTGAAGGCGCGCATATGTGCTTCATCGCCGCTGGCATGGGCGGCGGCACCGGCACCGGCGCCGCGCCCGTGGTGGCCCGCGCCGCCCGCGAAAAGGGCATCCTGACCGTCGGCGTGGTGACCAAGCCGTTCACCTTTGAAGGCAACAAGCGCATGCGCGCGGCGGAAGAAGGCATCGCCGAGCTGCAAAAGCACGTCGATACCCTCATCATCATCCCCAACCAGAATTTGTTCCTCATTGCCAACGCCAGCACGACCTTCAAGGACGCGTTCGCCATGGCCGATCAGGTGCTCCACCAGGGCGTGCGCGGCATCACCGACCTGATGATCATGCCCGGGCTGATCAACCTCGATTTCGCCGATATCCGCACCGTGATGTCTGAAATGGGCAAGGCGATGATGGGCACCGGCGAAGCCACCGGTGAACGTCGCGCGCTCGAAGCCGCCGAAAAGGCCATCGCCAATCCGCTGCTCGACGAAGTCAGCATGCGCGGCGCCAAGGGTGTCATCATCAACATCACCGGCGGCGAGGACCTGCGACTGATGGAGGTCGATGAAGCCGCGACCTATATCCGCGACATGGTCGACCCGGAGGCCAACATCATCGTCGGGTCGGCGTTCAACAAGAATCTCGACGGTATCATGCGTGTCTCGGTCGTCGCCACGGGCATCGACGCCGCCGCCCGCGCCGCGACCGTGCCGGCACCCGCCGCGCGACCGCGCAACGAGCCGGGCTTCACCGCGCAGACGAGCATATTTGCCATGCCACCGGTTGCCGCTTCAGCGCCAATAGCGCCACAGCCAGCGGTTGAAAGCGAACCGGAACCCGAAGCCGAGGCTGCTGAAATGGACCTGGGTCTGGTCGCCGAACGCATCGAGGAGGAGGAAATCGTCCTGCCCAAGCCGATGGCAACCGTCGTTGCCTCGCCTGCGGTCGTCGTGCCCATGCATCCCCAGGCCCCCGAGCCGGTGGAGGAAGAACGTCCGCTTACCCTGTTCGAAAAGATGATGAACATGTCGCGCGGTCCCAAGCCCAAACCGGCGCCCGCCGCCACGCTGGCTCCGGAACCCGTCGCCGCCCCCACCGACGTCGACATCCCGCCGTTCTTCAAACGCCAGGTCAACAACTAGGATTCCGCGCCGTCCCCACTTGGGGGGTAGGACGAGATGCATGGGGGATTCCGATCCCCCATGCGTATAGACTGGCATGATCGCAGCCGCCTCTGATGTCCGCGCGATAGCGGGAAACCGCTTTGGCCTTGGCCTGCGTGCCGCCGACCCGCTGCCGACCGATCCCCGCGCCGACTTGCTGGCGCAGTTCAAGACCTATGAACCCCACCCCGACGGCATTGCCGCGCTCCCGGGCAGCGCTGCCATGGCGCAGCAATTCCGCGACTATATTCAGGCCATCCGTGCCGCTAAACAGGCTGGCACCCCCATCGACGATGCTGCCATCCGCCAGACTTTGCGCCGCAGCTATCAAGACAATTACGGCGGCCAGGCCCGTGCGCGCATCGTCTCGGCGTTGACCACGGCGACTCCGTTCCCCGAACGTCTTGTCCACTTCTGGGCCAATCATTTCGCCGTCTCCGCCGACAAGTTGCAAACCATCGGCCTTGCCGGAACGCTGGAATTCGAGGCGATCCGGCCCAACGTCAGTGGTAATTTTGGCGACCTTTTGTTCGCCGTCGAGCGCCACCCGGCAATGTTGCTCTACCTCGATCAAGCGCAATCCATCGGGCCCGATTCGACTATCGCCCGCATCGCCGCGCGCCGTCCCAATGCCAGGCCGCGCGGCCTCAATGAAAACCTCGGTCGCGAAATCCTTGAACTCCACACCCTCGGCGTTAGCAGCGGCTACAGCCAAGCCGATGTTCAGGAGCTTGCGCGGGCATTGTCGGGTTGGAGCATCGGCGGCTTCGTCCGCGCCCCCATAGGCATGGAAGCCCCCGATGGCGCTTTTGTCTTCCAACCGCAGTGGCACGAACCCGGCGATCGCATTCTGCTGGGCAAGCGTTATCTGGCCACCGGTGAAGGCCAGGCCCGTGCCATGCTTGCCGCCCTCGCCGTGCACCCCGCCACCGCGCGCCATCTTGCTACCAAGCTGGCCCGGCATTTCGTGGCGGATGTGCCGCCGCCGGCGCTTGTCGATCGCCTTGCCAAAACCCATATCGCCACCAATGGCGGTTTGATGGCGTTGTATGGCGTGCTCGTGTGCGGCCCCGAGGCCTGGGCAGTTCCGACGCCGAAGTTCAAGACGCCGTGGGACTGGACGGTTTCGTCGCTGCGCGCCGTTGGTGCGGCTACCGCGCCGGATTTGAGGCTGGTCGGCGCGTTGACCGACCTCGGTCAGCCGATCTGGCGCTCGGGCTCGCCCGCCGGCTGGGACGATATCGCCGCCACCTGGGCCGCCCCCGACGCGCTGCTACGCCGCGTCGAACTTTCGGGGCGTATTGCAGCGCGCATCGGTGACCGTATCGATGCCCGTACGCTCGCGCCGAAGATCCTGCCCGGTGTGCTCACGCCCGCCACGGCGCAGGCCATCGCGCGCGCCGACACGCCGCAGCAGGGCCTCGCGCTGCTGCTCGCTGCGCCCGAATTTCTGCGGAGATAGACTATGATCTGCCGCCGCTTGTTCCTCGGGCTTGGTGCCGCCACCCTGTTCACGCCGCGTCTGGCACTGGCGGCTGCCGCTACCGATCGCCGGCTGGTGTTCATAATCCTGCGTGGCGCCATGGATGGGCTTTCGGCCGTCATGCCGGTCGGCGATCCTGCTTACGCCGCATTGCGCGGCAGTTTCGGCCCCCCCGAAAAAGCCGGGCCTGTATTGCCACTCGGCAGTGGCTATGCGCTGCACCCGGCGCTCGCCCAAACCGGTGCGCTTTACACCAAGGGCGAGGCGCTGTTCGTCCACGCCATTGCTTCGCCCTATCGCGAGCGCTCGCATTTCGACGCACAGAATGTTCTCGAAACTGGGGGTACCGCCGCCTATGCTCTCAAGGACGGTTGGCTAAACCGCTTGTTGCCACTGCTGCCCGCCACGGGTGAGCCGGCGGTCGCCATTTCCCCCACCCTGCCAATGGCGCTGCGCGGAACGGCCGCGGCGACCAGCTTCGCACCGTCTCAACTGACAGCCGCCGACGACGATCTGCTGGCCAGGGTCGGGGCGCTCTACACCGGCGACGCGCAACTCCATCCGCTGTGGAATGCCGCCATCGATACCCGTACGATGGCCGGAGCGGACGCCACTGGCAGGAGCAACCCCGCTGCGCTCGGGCGCCTGGCTGCAACTTTTCTAGCCAAGCCGCAGGGCGCGCGGGTCG
>JACMRO010000181.1 GCA_014376425.1 Rubritepida sp. | reverse complement strand
GCTGAGCTACAAGCTGGCCAAGCTCGATATTGCCAGCCCAGGCGACATGCGTGCCCCCGGGGCGCCGACCGGCCAGTTCGCCCTGGAATCGGCGATGGACGAGCTGGCAAACGCGCTCGGCATGTGTCCGATGGCGCTGCGGCTGCACAACATGGCCGAGGACGTCGACCAGAACAGCGGCAAGAAGCTGACCAGTAAGGCGCTGCGGCTGGCCTGCGAACAGGGCGCCGAACGCTTTGGCTGGGCCCGCCGCAACGCAGCGCCCCGATCGATGCGCGAAGGACGCGAGTTGATCGGCTGGGGTATGGCGACGGGGGTGTGGGAGGCTCTTTTCGTCAAAACCTCCGCGCGCGCCGTGCTGGACAGCCAGGGGCGGCTGGAGATCGCGGTAGCGACGGCCGAGATCGGCACAGGCACCTACACCATTCTCAGCCAGGTCGCGGCCGACGCGCTGGGCGTGCCGCTTGACCGTGTCACTACCCTGCTGGGTGACTCGTCGCTGCCGGCGGCGCCGCTGGCCGGGGGTTCATGGACCGCGGCGTCCTCCAGCGCCGCCGTGCAGCTGGCTTGCGAGAGCCTGCGAAAGACCCTGCTCGAACATGCCCGGAAGATGAACGATTCGCCGCTGGCCAACGTCAGTCTCGAACAGGTCGTGTTCGCAGGCGGCCGCATTGCCCTGGCGGCCGATCCATTGCGTTTCGTCAGCCTGAGCGATGCGCTGCGGGCCGGCGGAGTGACCCGCGTCGAGGCGGAAGAGACCGCCAAGCCGAGCATGCTGACGGAACGGCGCTACGCCGCCTACACCCACCAGGCGGTGTTCTGCGAGGTGCGGGTGGATGAGCAGCTCGGCCACGTTCGCATCACCCGCATGGTCAACGCCGTAGCGGCGGGGCGCATCCTCAACCCGAAGACCGCGCGCAGCCAGATCATCGGCGGCGCGGTAATGGGGATCGGCATGGCCCTGCATGAGGAAGCGCTGACCGACCACGCGATCGGCCGCATCATGAACCACAATTTCGGCGAGTATCATGTGCCGGTGAATGCCGACATCCCGGAAATGGATGTGCTGTTCGTCGAGGAGGAAGACAGCCTGGTCAGCCCGCTGGGTGTGAAGGGCCTGGGTGAGATCGGCGTCGTCGGCACCGCGGCGGCGGTGGCGAACGCCATCCACCACGCGACGGGCAAGCGGGTGCGCGAACTGCCGATCACCATCGACCGGCTGATGGCGGCGTAGAAATTCTTCCACCGGTCTGGCGCGGAGCTGACCTGTGCAACTTGCCAGCCCGGGTCATCCTCTGCGGTGCCGGAGGGTGGCCGGCCCGAACGCGATGGTAGCCGGTAACCGTGTCGGTCCTGGCCACGGCCGCGGCGTTGCAAGCCGGCTATTCCACCCGGCCGATGCGCCGCACCGCCGCGATCAGCCGCGCGGCATCCTCGCGGATGAAAGCCTCGAAAGCTGGGCCATCCAGATAAGCCACCGGGCTGCCGGCGGTGGCCAGCGCGCGGCCGGCATCCGCATCCTGCGCCGCGCGCGCCACGGCCACGCGAATCTGCTCGCGCAGCGGCGCGGGGGTGGCCGCGGGCACGAACACACCAGCCCAGATAAGGTAGAGCACATCGGCGAAGCCCGCCTCGGCCATGGTCGGCACATCGGGCAGGCCGGCCACCCGCCCGGTCCCGGTCGTCGCCAGGGCGCGCAGCCGGCCGCCCAGAATGTGCTGCATCACCGGCCCCGTCCCGCTGGCCAGCGCCTGCACCGTGCCGCCCAGCAAGGCGGTCAGCGCCGGCCCGCCACCCTGGAAAGGGACGTGCAGCATGTCGATGCCGGCGGCCTGGGTGAACATCGCCATCGGCGTGTGCAGGGCGGAGAAGTTGCCGGCCGAGGAATAGCTGATCTCGCCCGGGCGACGCTTCGCATCCGCCACCAGCTCGGCCAGGGTCCGCCAGGGCGCGCCGGCCGGCACCACCAGCACGGTGGGGTCGGCGGTGACGCGGGCGATGGGCGCCAGCTGCTCGGGCTCGTACTGGGCAATGCGACCATGGATGCGGTCGGCCTCAGGCAGGATGAGCATGGAGCTCAGCGCCATCAGCAGCGTCTGGCCGTCGGGCGCGGCGCGGGCGACGAAGGCGTTGCCCAGGGCACCGGATGCGCCGGGCCGGTTCACCACCGGCACCGCCACGCCCATCACCCGCTCCATGGCGGCGGCGATCGGCCGGCCCGACACATCCGCTTGGCCGCCGGGCGGGAAGGCCACCACCATGGTGACGCTGCGACCGCCTGGCCAGGCCGGCTGCGCGCGGGCGGGCAGCGCCGCCAGCGGAGCCCCGGCCAGCAGGCGACGGCGGCGCATCATGCTACGGTGTTCTCCAGCACGCCGATGCCGGTGACCGCGATGCGCACCACGTCACCCTTCTTCATGAACACCGGAGGATTCTGGCCGATGCCCACACCCGCCGGGGTGCCGGTGGCGATGACGTCGCCCGGCTCCAGCGTGATGGCGGCCGAGATCGCCTCGATCAGCGTGGGTATATCGAAGATCAGGTCGGCGATTGGCGCGTGCTGGCGCTGCTGGCCATTGACCCATGTCGTGAGTTCCAACATCGCCGGGTCGGGCACCTCATCGGCGGTCAGGATGGCCGGGCCCATCGGGCAGAAGGTATCGAGCCCCTTGCCCAGCACCCATTGCGAGTGGCGCTTCTGCAGGTGCCGCGCGGTGACGTCGTTGACGATGGTGTAGCCGAAGACATGCGCCAGAGCGTCGGCACGGCTGATGCCGCGCCCGCCGCGACCGATGACGATGGCCAGCTCGCCCTCAAAATCCAGCCCCCCGGTCGGGTCCATATCCGCCAGGATGTCCTCGCCGGTAGCGATGATGCTGGTATGCGGTTTGCTGAACACCACCGGGAAGGGCGGCACCACGTTCGCCGCGCCGCCATCGAAGCCGGAGCCGGCGAATTCGCGGGCGTGCTCATGGTAGTTCTTGCCGACGCAGAAGACATTCTTGGGCGGACGGGGGATCGGCGCCAGCAGCTTCGCGCCAGGCACGGCCGCGCCCTTCACGGCCAGTCGCCCGGCGGCGATGAAGCCCAGCATGTCCTGCGCCGGGCCTGCCAGCTCGTGCACCATGTCGCCGTCGAGCACGCCCACGCGGCTGCCGCGCGCATCCGAGAAAGTGACCATCCGCATTGGGTGAGTTCCCCCTGTACCCGGCGCTTTCAGCAGCTTCGGCGCCCCGGCGCTACCCCTCCAGACGGATGTTGTTGTCACGGATAAGGGCGCCGACGCGGCCCCGCTGCTCGGCCAGGAAAGCGGCCATGGCAGCCGGGCCTTGCCCCACGATCTCCATGCCCAGCAGGGCGTGCCGGTCGCGCACCACCGGGTCGGCCAGGCCCAGCGCGGCGGCATCCGCATGGCGCTGCACCGCGGCGGCCGGGGTGCCGGCGGGCGCGAAGAGGCCGATCCACTCGTTGATCGCAAAGCCGTCATAGCCCTGCTCGATCATCGTCGGCACCTCCGGGAAGGCGGGGATGCGGGCGGGGGTGGTGACCGCCAGCGCCCGCAGCCGGCCATCGCGCACCAGGGGCGCGGCCAGCGG
>JACMRO010000180.1 GCA_014376425.1 Rubritepida sp. | reverse complement strand
CGCGGTCGTAGCGGGCGACGCCGCGCACCCGTTCGGCGGCAAGCTGGCACAGCGCCTGCAACGGCACCGCAGCATCGAGGCCCTGCACCATTTCGTGCACGCCGGCGAGCGGATCGGCGGCGAACGGATCCAAGATATCGGCGGCCTCAAATTCGAGCACGAGCGATCCGCCGCTGCGGTGCAGGCTGGCATCGAGCGGGCGGTCCGGCGCCACGCGCAGCGACGGGTCGAGCAGGTGACGCGGCTTCTCCAGCGTCAAGTTCGCCGCCAGCGCGCGCAGGCTAGCCACCTGTTGGGGCCGGAGCAAAATTTCCACCGACTGGCCGAGCAGTGCTTCTGCGGGCATGCCCAGCAAGCCCGATGTGTCGCCCGCGGCCTGAAGGATTTCAAAGCTTTTCGCATCCAGCACCAGCATCACACCATGCGGCAGGATGGCGCCGGGGATGTGGATCGGCTCCCGGTCGCAATTCGTCGTATCCACGGCCGGCATCGTCCCGGAGGCTTCAGCCATGTGTCGGATCCTTCCAACCAGCTAACCATTCCCCGAATACCACGAAGGTCCCCATTGCGGCCCGGATGATCGTGGCCCGTGATGCCTGGCCAGCCGGGGCCGCCGCAAGTTGAGCAAGATAGGCGGTCCAGGCCTCCGCAGTCCCGGCGCCGCGGCCGTTGAAGAAGCTGCGTCCCCTGGCGACTCCGGCGCCCAGGAGCGGGTCCAGGCCACGCGCCAGGCCGCGACCGCCCAGCGCCGAGCCCTCGACCACGTATCGCGCGCCCAGCCGGCACCCGGGGCTGTCGAGGGCGGGAATGCGCGGGCACATCGCGATGGCGGTGGTCCGGTGGTCCAGGCCCAGCGTGGCCAGGTCGTCCTCCAGCCAGTTTGTGCGATCCCGCCCGCCGCCGGCCGCCACCTCGAACGGCACATAGAACCCGTAGAGACGCATGAGCAGATGCCGATACGCGGCGGGTTGGATCGACCGGTCCTGGATGCTCGCGAACCCATCATGGCCGTGCATCCGCTCATGCACACCCTGCGTCGCCTGCCGCAGAACGATCCGCAATGGTGGGACCGCGGATTCCGTCAGCTCCGCTATCGCCGGCAAGCCATCGTTCCCGACCAGTGCAGAACCGGCCCCAGGCCCGGCAAAGGTCATTTCGCGGCCCGCTCCAACACCGATACGTAATTTGCCACAGCTGCCCCGCCCATGTTGAAGATGCCAGCGCGGTCGGCGCGCGGCAATTGCATGTCGCCAGCCTCACCCGTGAGTTGCATGGCGGAGAGAACATGCATGGAAACGCCGGTGGCGCCTATGGGGTGACCCTTGCTCTTGAGCCCGCCTGAGCGGTTGACGGGCAGCCGGCCATCGCGGGCGGTCCAACCCTCCAGCACCGCCCGGGCGCCCTGCCCTTCCGGCACCAGGCCCATCGCCTCGTATTCGATCAGCTCGGCGATGGTGAAGCAGTCATGCGTCTCGACGAAGGAGAGGTCGTCCAGCCCCAGCCCCGCGGTGGCCAGCGCCTGGCCCCAGGCCCGCCCAGCACCCTCGAACCGGATGATGTCGCGCGCGGGGATCGGCATCAGGTCGTTGACCTGGGCGGTGGCGAGAAAGCGCACGGCGCGACGGGCGCCGGCCGCCGCCTCGCCGCTGGCGATCACCAGCGCCGCTGCCCCGTCGCTGACCAGCGAACAATCCGTGCGCTTGAGCGGGGGTGCCACGAAGGGGTTGCGGTCGCTCTCCGCCCGGCAGAAGGCGAAGCCGAGGTCCTTCCGCATCTGCGCCCAGGGGTTGTCGACGCCGTTGGCGTGGTTCTTCGCGGCAATCGCGGCCAGCGCGTCGGACTGGTCGCCGTAGCGCTGGAAATACGCCTCGGCGATGCGGCCGAAGACGCCTGCAAAACCGGCGGGCACCTCGCCCTCGTCCTTCAGATAGCTGGCGGAGAGCAGAATCTCGCCAACCCGCGGCCCGGGCGTCGCCGTCATCTTTTCGACGCCGACCACCAGCGTGTAGCGGCCACGCCCGGCGGCCAGGAAATCCAGCGCGCCATGAATGGCGGCGCTGCCGGTGGCGCAGGCATTCTCGTAGCGGGTGGCGGGCTTGAAGCGCAGCTCCGGCACCGCCTGGAACACCAGGCTGGACGGGAAATCCTGCCGGACAAAGCCGGCATTGAACTGGCCCAGGAACACCGCATCGACATCCGCCGGGTCGATGCCCGCATCCTCGATCGCCTGGCGGGCGACCAGGCCGATCAGGGCTTCGGCATCGGGCGCGTCATCCAGCTTGCCAAAACGGCTGTGCGACCAGCCGATGATGCAGGGGTTGCCAATTGTGTCCATGCTGCTGCACTCCCGGGATGAAACAAGTCTGCTCATTTACATACCGGCGCCGTCGGTAGCGAATCAGCAGTTCTTGCCTCAGGTTAACACTGGCGATTCGGTAAGTTGGAGAGCGGCCTTGGGCAACCCAAAGGCGTGGCGGCGAGGCGGCGGCAGGCCAGGAGGGCCCGGGCGAATGCATGGTGCCAGCCATCTGGGCAGCCGGCTGTTGCTGCTGCTCGGCAGCATGGCGGGCGCCGCGGCGCTTATCTTCGTGTGGTCGAGCGCCTTCGACATTATCGCCGGCGAACGGACGGAGCGGGAAGCCGTGCTGCAAGGCCGCGCTCTGGCTGCTGCCCGCGCGGCGCGCGACGGCGTGCCCCGCAGCCTGGAGCCGGCCGACCGTGCGCTGGCCATGATGCAGTCACGCGCCAGCGCGCTGGCGAGAAATGACCGGCGCGAGGCGGAAGCCATCGAGCAGACGCTGCAAGGCCTGGCCCGGCGCGGACAGGACGGTCTACGGGCGCTGGCGGTGACCGACGCGCAAGGCTCGGTAATCTGGCAATCACCGCCCGGCAGCCCTGGAGTGCAGCCCTGGCTGGGCAATGCGGAGTTCTTCCTGTCGCATCGCTACGGCCGGATGGCCCCCATCCTTTCGCGCGCTTCCAGCCCGGCCCCGGGTGGCGGCGCTGGGGTCATCCTGTCGGCGCCCCTGCAGGTTGCCAGTGGCGGCTTCGGCGGCGTTCTGCTGGTGTTGCTGGACGCGCAGCGGCTGGGCCAGGCGTTGCCTGCCACCGCCTTGCCGGCCGACCCGCAGCTGCTGCTGTTCCACAGCGACGGCACGCTGATCGCCCGTGGCCGCAACGGGGTGGCGAGCAGCGTGCTGCCACGGCTGGATACGGCCCTGGTCCCTGACCTCACGCCCGGTGGTGGTGGCGAGCGAAGCCTGATCCGACGCGACCCCGATGCCCGAACGCCCGTGGCGCAAGCCAGCGCGCTGGTTCCCGGTTATGACCTGATTGTGCTGGCCAGCGTCGAGGGTGTGCCAGCCGGCCTGACCGGCAGCCGCATCGCATTGGTGGTTTTCGGACTGGCGGGCGCCATCAGCTGCCTGGTGGCGGGTGCCCTGCTTTGGCTGTTCGGACGCGTCATGCGCGATGCCGAGGAACCGGAGATCGAATTCGAGGAGGCAGAACCGGCGCCGCCGCCACCGCCGGCTGCAGCCATACCCTTGGCCCTGACGGCACCCAGCTTCGTCCGCCCATTGCAGTCGGCTCCGCCGGAGCCACGCGTCGAAGCGCCGCCGCCCATGCCCGCTCCGGCTCCGGCTCCGGCTGCGGCTCCGGCTTTGGCTCCGACCCAGTCGCCCGCCGGACCGGTCAGCATGTCCAGCAGCTTCATCGAAGCGATGCCAACCGTGGCCTATGCCGCCCGCATCATCCCTGCCGCGCCGGGGCTGGACCGGCAGATCCGCATCACCGCCGTAAACTCGACCCTGCTTCAGTTGACGGGCTGGGAGGCCACGGCCTTCCAGGATGTGCAGAAATGGCAGCGCAGCATCGACTGGGGCAGCTACCCCCCCGGCGCGCCCCTGCTCGAACGCCTGGCCGAGACGCCCGGCCCGACCGAGAAGCCGGTGGAAGAGGGCCAGGTCGAGTACCGCCTGCGCCGACCCGATGGCAGCTGGATGTGGCTGCGCGAAACCGCGAAGGTCGTCGGCCGCCACCCCACCCATTGCGACGTGCTCGGATGCCTGGCTGATGTGACGCGCGAGCGCGAGCTGGCGGCGCAGGCCGACAGCGCCAGCCGCGTCGCCGCCCGCGGCGCCATGGCGGCCGGGCTGGCGCATGAGTTGAACCAGCCCCTGGCCGTAATGTCGCTGGCCGCCGAGAACGCGCTGGAAGCGCTGGAGGAAGGCGAGGCCGGCATTCCCGAGGCGCTGGCCCGGCTGCGCCGCATCTCGGCCCAGGCCGAACGCGCCAAGGCCATCGCCGCGCAGCTTCGCAGCTTCGCCCGGCTGGAGGCTGCGGTGCTGGAGCCGGTGTCGCTGCCGGCCGCGGTGCGCGGCGCGCTGAGCCTGGTGGGAAGCGCCCTGTCCGAAGCCCGCATCGAGTTCGATATCCGCATGGCGCCTGACCTGCCGGCGGTGCGCGGCCAGCCGGTGCTGGTCGAACAGTTGATCGTCAATCTGTGCCTGAATGCGCGCGACGCCATGGTGTCACGCGGCGAAGGGCTGCGGCGGCTGACCATTCAGGGCGAGCCGGGGGTGGAGACGCATGAGGTGCGGCTGGTGGTCGCCGACACCGGCGGCGGCATCCCGCCTGAGGCACTGGAGCGGGTGTTCGACCCGTTCTTCACCACCAAGTCGGCCAGCAAGGGCACCGGGCTGGGGCTGCCGCTATGCCGCTCCATCATGCTGCGCTTCGGTGGCAATATCGGCCTGACCAATCTGAGTAGCGGCCAGGGCGCCGAGGCGGTGCTGACCTTCCAGCGCGCCCGCCCGCCCCAGCCGGAGCGGGGCGAGGTGGCGCCGCTGGTACAGGGCGTACGCTGAAACTGGCTGACCCTGCCGGCGCCCTTGCAAGGGCGCCGGCAGGGTCAGGCGCGCCGGGGGGGCGAACCTGGTTGAAGCAGGGATGTGTGTCGGCTCAGCCCTTCGGGAAGCCGGTAAAGACGTAACCCATCTGACGAACCGTCACGATGCAGCCATCGCCCAGATCGTGGGACAGCTTCTGCCGCAGATGCAGCACCGCATTGTCCACCGCCCGGTCGCCCGAGCGCCAGGTGCGGCGGAACACCAACCTGGTCAGCTCCTCGCGCGAGCGGACGTCGCCCGGTTTGGCGGCGAGCGCCGAAAGCGTGTCGAATTCGGCCGTGGTCAGGCGCAGCGGCGTGCCATCCGGGCGGTAGACCCGGCGTTCGGTCGGCACGACGCGCCAGCCGGCATCCACAGGCGCGGGCGCCACTGATGCAATCGGCAGCGCCAGCTGCACCGGCGCGGGCTGCGGGCCATTGGCAGCGACCGGCGGCCGGGGCACCAGGTGCCGCAGCCGGGCACGCAGCCGCGCCACCAACTCACGCCCCGATACCGGCTTGAGCAGAAAGTCATCGGCCCCCAGTTCGAGCCCCAGCACGCGGTCGGTCTCCTCGCGGTTGCCGGTGTGCATCAGGATGGGCGCCGAAGTCACCGCACGCAGCGTCGGCAGCAGCGGCAGCGTGTCGACCGGGCCGAAACGCTGGTCCAGTACGATGGCGTCGACGTGGCGCGTGGTCAGCACCTTCATCGCATCGGCAAAGTTATGCACCGGCACCGGCTGGATGCCGTAGCGGCTGAGATAGTCGCAAATCTCGTCCGTCAGCTCGACCTCGTCATCGGCGATCAGCACCACAGGCCCCATCGCTACGTCGTTCGCGACCATCGGCAGCGACACCATGGGCTCCGCAACCGCGGCAGCCACATTGAAAGAAACCATCCCTCTATCCCCCAGAGGTTAATATCTCACTTCAAGTTAGCAGGTTTTCTTCTGGTCCCCCGACCATACAAAATCCTGCTTCGCACGACACTTGAGGTGTTGTGTCGTTGACTAACAACAAAACACGGCACCACGCCAAACAGAAAATGGGTCATCTCTTCGGCACGACGGGGCGTGTTGAGTTTATGTCACAGCCGGCACCCCTGTTCTTGATGTGATGTCTTAAGAACGGGAGCTGCTTGCGTGAATATTGCACCGAAGAAGATGGCCTATGGACACCAGATGCGACCGCTGGCGACGCGCCGGGTGCAGCGCCATCCCATCCTCCGCCGCGACCTCTCGGTGCTGCTGGTGGACAGCACGGTCGACATCCTCGACGAAGTGGCCTCGCTGCTACGGCGGCGGGAGATCACGGTGCATGTCGCGGCGGACCCCACCGCCGCGCTGCAGCTACTGCAGGATCACCCCGAGATCGGCGTGGTCATGGCCGATGTGACCTTGCTGGAGGGCGAGGGTCTGACCCTGGCGGCCCGGGTGCTGGGGCTTGAGAAGCCGGCCATCGAACTCGTGCTGATCGCCGGCAGCCGCAGCGCCGACCCGCGTTCGCCAGCCCTGGTGGCCGAGTTGGGGCTGCTGCAGGAGCCGCTGAAACTACGCGACATCGCGGTCAGCGTGGGCCGCGCCATTGGCCGCTGCGCCGCGCGCCGCGCCCTGCCCGGTGCGCTGCGCCTGTCGCAGTTCGATGCCTGAGCGGTTCGCCGCAGCCTCTCAAAGCGGCTTGACCCAGCGCCCATCCTGCATGATCGCGTCCAGCGGTCGCGCCAGCAGCGAAAGGTCTGCCAGGGGATCGCCCGTCACCACCACCAGATCGGCCCAGGCGCCGGGCGCCACGCAGCCGATCCGGCCTTCCTGCCGCAGCAGCCGAGCGGCATGGATGGTGGTGGAGCGGATCACTTCGATAGCCGGCAACACCCGGCCCCGGATAGCGAATTCCTCCGACTGGCGGCGGTGCATGCCCGCCAGCAGGTCGGTGCCGTAGGCCATCGGCAGGCCAGCGCGATGCATGCGCTCCAGCGATTCCATGCCGGCCAGGCGGACGTCGTCGATCTTGGCGACGCTCTCGGGGCCCATGCCCAACGCCGCCGCCTCGTCATTCAGCGCTTCATAGGTGATCAGCGTGGGCACCGCGATGCAGCCGGCCGCGGCGGCGGCGCGCGCGGTCTCCTCGGTGATGAGGTTGCAATGCTCGAGGCTGTGCACCCCGCAGGCGACGGCGCGGGCGATCGCCTCATCGGTATAGAGATGCGCGGCCACATAGGTCTGCGCCATCCGCGCCTCCTCGACCGCGGCACGGATTTCCGCCTCGCAGAAGCCCAGAAAGGCGATCGGGTCGGTCGGGCTGGCAACGCCGCCATTGGCCATGATCTTGATGAAGTCGGCGCCGGCGCGGATCTCCTCACGGCAGGCGCGGCGCACCGCGTCCACGCCATCCACCACCCGTCCCAGCGCGCCGAGCTGCCGGCCCACGGGCACGACGTCCCGCGGGTCGGACCGGCCGGTGAAGTCGGCATGCCCGCCGGTCTGCGACAGCGCCTTGCCGCTGAGCGTCATGCGCGGGCCGGGCATCAGCCCCTCCTGCCAGGCCAGGCGCAGCCCGTTTGTGGCGCCACCCACGTCACGCACCGAGGTGAAACCGCGAGCCAGCATCTCGGCCATCAGCCTGGCCGCCCGAAACGCCACCAGCGCGTCCGGCAGCAGGGCATTGGCGCCGAGATTGGCCATCGAAGCGATGAGGTGGACATGGGCATCGATGAAGCCGGGCATCAGGGTGCGCCCGCCCAGGTCCAACGGCGTGCCGCCCTGCAGCTTCACCGGCCGGTCGGTCACGTCGCGGATGGTGGGGCCTTCGATGATGACCGACATGGCGGGCAGCGCCTGGTCCTGGCTGCCGTCGAGGATGGAGGCGTTTTCGAGGATGATCATGTGCGGACCTCAGGCCAACGCCGTGCGACCCGAAGGCGGCCGGCACAT
>JACMRO010000179.1 GCA_014376425.1 Rubritepida sp. | reverse complement strand
TCGGCGTCGCTGGTGGCGCGACACGGGCCTGGGTTGGGGTGGATTGGCTCACCGGCCGGGTCAGCGTGACTGATGCGCCGTGATCCTCCGCAAGACGGGGGCTTTTCCCTGCTCGAAGTGCTGGTGGCGCTGCTGATCACCGGCATCGCCTTTGGCGCGCTGTTCCAGGGCGCCCTGGGGGGGCTTCGGGCCGCCGACATCTCTGGCCGGACCGAGGAGGCGCTGTCGCGCGCCCGCTCGCGCATTGCCGTGCTGGGCCAAGCCTCGCCTATCGTGGCGGGCGACCGGCAGGGCGAGGATGGCGGCGGGTATCGCTGGCAGGAACGAGTGGCGCCGGTTTCGCAGCGCGCCGCAGCGCCTGGCTCGGTGGGTACCGCACTGTACCGGATCGAGGTCCGCATGTCCTGGGGCGAGGGGTCGGCGGCACGTTCGGTGACCCTGGAGACGAAGCGGCTGGGCAGCACCCCGCCGGCGCCGCCATGAGGCGAAGGGAGGCCGGCTTTAGTTTACTGGAAGTGCTGGTCGCGCTGACCGTGTTGGGCTTCCTGATGATCGGGTTAAGCCAGGGCGTCCGTTTTGGATTATTGGCGTGGGAACGGCAGTCCCGCCTGATCGGGGCCCGGTCCGAGCTGGATGCGGTGGATCGGCTGCTGCGTCGCCTGATCGAACAGATGGACCCAGGTACGGCGCGCGATCCGCCACGCATCGCAGGCACCGCGCGCGACGTGGCGTTCCGCAGCGACCTGGGGCCTGCGGCCGGGCCGCTGGGGGTGCGCGACGCCGACATACAGCTGGTGGCAGAGGGTGGCCGTCTGCTGCTGCGCTGGCGGCCCCATTTGCACGCCACCCCCTTTGCCGCGCCGCCGCCGCCCACCGAGACGGAATTGCTGCGGGGCGTCGCGGGGATCGAGATCGGGTATTGGTCCGGCGCACCGCCCGCCTGGCGCGCCGAGCATCGCGAGCGAACACTGCCGCGATTGGTCCGGCTGCGGGTGCGCTTTGTGGAGGGCGACCGCCGGCGCTGGCCCGACATCGTGGCAGCGCCGCTGCGGGAAAGGCCACCAGGATGAAATCCTGACCCCAAGCATCGGATGAACTCAACACTTCATCGCGGCTGGCTGTCGGTTTATAGCGTTTCGAATATGGCATGGTACGCGTCGCAGCGCAGCCCGGCGGAAGGGGAGAGTCGGCTTTGAAGCTGTTGCGCGAATTCCTCACCTGGTGGGCGGAGCGTATGGCGGAGTTCGTGCCGGCCTGGCTGTCCGGCGACTCGGCGGATATCGCGGATGCGCTGTTGGTGGAGCCGGTTCCGGGCACTACTGAATTCGATCTGATTGCCCGCCAGGGTGGCGTGGAGAGGCCGCTGGGCCGGGTGATGCCGGGAACCGCCCTTGATGACCTGCTGCGCGGCAACCGCCCACCCACTACCCTGGTGCGTCTGCCCGCGGCCATGCTGCTGGAGCGTGAAGTGGCTCTGCCGCTCGCCGCCGCGGCCGATCTGGACCGCGTCGTGGTCTATGAAATGGACCGCCTGACGCCCTTCGCCGCTGCCGATGTGTATTGGTCCGCCTCCACGGTCCGGCAGGATGCGGACCGCAACAGAATCTGGGTGCGGCTGTCGCTGGTCCCCAGGTCCGGGCTGCGGCGGCTGGTGGAGGCGCTGCGCCAGGCCGGACGGGAGCCCACCGGTTTGCGCATCGTGGCGGGCGACGGAACGGTTCGGCGCATTTCCATGGTGGCCGATGCCCCCGGCACGACCAGCCGCGCCCGCCGTGCCAGCCGGGCGGCGGCGATGGCCTGCGGAGTGTTGGCACTCATCGCGGCCGGGCTGCCTATTGCCCGGCAGTGGTGGCGGCTGTTGGCGGTGGAGGCGCGCATTGCCGCACTCGCCCCCGCCATCGCCGAAGTCGAAGCGCTGCGTCGGCAAATCGTCAGCCGCACCGGCGGCGCCGACATTCTGGCTGCCGAATCGGCCCGCCTCGGCAGTGCGGTGCAGGCTATCGCCACACTGACGCAGGCGCTGCCGGACGGGACGCACCTGACGGCCATGACAATGCGCCAACGGCAGATCACCCTGGGCGGCCAATCCGACAATGCGGCGCGGCTGATCCCGCTGCTCTCGGCCGAGCCGGCGCTGCGCGAGGTCAGCTTCCTTTCGCCTGTGACGCGCGCCGAGCCGAGCCGGGCTGAGATCTTTTCGATCAAGCTGGAGCTGGGCTCGTGAGTGCCGGCCTGCCCATGGGGCAACGCGGCCGGGTTGTGGCGTTGGGTGTCACCGCGTTCATGGCCATGGTGCTATGGCTGGGTGTGCTGCAACCACTCCTGGCTTGGCATGACGATTTGACCCAGGCCGCCCTGAACCGTGGCGCCGTGCTGCAACGAATGGCCGGCCTGTTGGAAACGCTGCCCGACCTACGCCGCCAGGCCGAGGCCGCGGGCGAGGCTCCGGCCGCCGCCGCGCTGCTGGCCGGCGCGACCGATGCGCTGGCCGGCGCCGCCCTGCAAACACGGGTACGTGAGTTGGCAGCGCAGTTCGAGGCCAGCCTGACCAGCACCGAGACCCTGCCGGCGGAGGCCGCAGGGGGCTTCCGACGCATCGCCGTCCGGTTTTCCACCACCGTGGCCTGGCCCGTGCTGGTACGGCTACTGGATGGGCTGGGCGAGGCCTCCCCACGCATGCTCGTGGATGATGTGCAGCTGCGCGCTGGCACCACCGTGGTGGGCAGTAGCGGCATGGCACCGTTGAACGTGACGCTGACGGTCTTCGCATTCCGGAGCGCAGCACCTTGATCAACCGGTCGATGCTGGCCTGGACGCTGCTGGGCGTTACGCTGTTGGCGGTGATCGGCGTCGAGATGATCGACGGCCCGCAGGAGCCGGTGCCGAGCCTGGCCGCACCACGCCGCCCAGCCCAGGCAGGCGCGGCCGCGGCGGCAGCGACCGGATCGAACCGCGAATGGATTGCCCAAAGCCTGGCCCGACCGTTGTTCAGCCCCGATCGCCGGCCTCTGCCCGATGCCGCTGGGCCCGGCCTGTCGGGGCCGCCACGGCTGAGTGGAATCATGATCACCCCGGCCGGCCGCAGCGCCATCTTCGTGGCTGGTGAGCGACAACTGGTAGTGCCGGTGGGCGGCGTCATCGGTGCCTTCACCGTGCGGAGCATCGACGAGCAGCAGGTGCTGCTCTCCGGCCCTGCTGGCCCGCTCCTGCTGCGCCCCAGTTTCAGCCCCGAAGGCGCCGTCGCTGGCCCGCGTGCCGCGGCGGGAACGGCCGCCGCCTTCGGCGCAGAGCTGGCGCCGTCCGGCCTGGACATCCTGCGCAATGCCGCACGCCAGGCCCCCCCGGCCGAGGGCGGCGTGGCGCCCCGGCCGGGTGTCGATCAAGCCGGCAGCGGTGGAACGGCCGCCCAACCTCGGCCACCTCTTCTGGCCATCCCCGATTTTGCTGCGCCGCCCGGCAGCCTTGGAGCACCACCAACACGATGAATCGTCATGTCCTGGCCTTAACGTTTCTGCCGCTGCTGGCCGTCATGGGGTGCCGCGATGCCGGCGAGCCGTTCCTGAACCCGCTGCCCGCGGGCCCGGATGTGGCGCAGCCGTTCGCGCCAGCGGCTCGCGTGAGCGGTGCGGTAGGTTCACCCGGCGCCCTGCCCGCACCGATGGTTAGCCTGGGCAATCCACAGACGGTCGCGGCACCGGCAGCGTCCCGGCTGGCGGGCGGCGGCACCATCTCCCTGAACTTTGCCGACACCGACATTCGTGAGGTGGTGGCGCAGGTACTGGGCGGTATCCTGGGCGCCACCTACACCATCGATCCCGCAGTATCCGGCACGGCCACGCTGCGGACGGCCCAACCGGTCACACAGGCGCAGCTGCTGCCCATTCTGCAAACGCTACTGGCGCAGAATGGTGCATCGCTGGTGCAAGTCGGCGGCGTGTACCGGATCGTAGCTGGCACCGCCACGGGCGCGCCAGTGGCGGCAGCGCCGCCCGGTGGCGCTGGTCCCGGGCCGCGTGGCGCAGGAGCGGCGCCGGAAGCGGGCGCGACCGTGGTGTCGCTTCGCAACGCCTCGGCCGAGGATCTGGCGCGGGTGCTGCAACCCTTCGTCAGCGGCGGCGCGCGGATTTCGGCCGACCCTGGCCGCAACGCGCTGCTGATCGGCGGCGATCCACAGGGGCGCGATGTGCTGCTGGGCCTTATTCAGGCCTTTGACGTCGATCTGCTGGCCGGCCAGTCCTACGCCCTGCTGCCGGTCGGGGCCGGCGACGCGCGCGACTTTGCCTCGGCCATGCAGGACGCGCTGCGCGGCCAGGGCGGCGGGGCGCTGTCGGGTGTGGTGCGGGTGGTGCCGATGCAGCGCATCAATGCGGTGCTTGTGGTCTCCTCGCAGCGCTCGGCCATCGAGCAAGCGCGCCGGGTCTTCGCGTTGGTCGAGCGCTCGCGTCGGCAGACGGTGCGGAGCTGGAGCGTCTATTTCCTGCAGAACAGCCGCAGCAACGACATTGCCTATGTGCTGCAGCAGGCGTTCACGCCACGGAACGTGACGTCACAGCCCACGC
>JACMRO010000178.1 GCA_014376425.1 Rubritepida sp. | reverse complement strand
TATGACGCCGCGATCGGTGACCTGGCGGTGGCCGGCGCACCGGGGCTGCTGCGCTTCTCCGTCTTCGGCCCTGGTACCGGTACCGGCCCTGGCATTGGCCCCGGCCCTGACTTCAGCCCTGACCCCAACCCTGGCAACGGCCTCGGCCTCGGCCTCGGCCCCGTCCCTAACCCCGGCCTCAGCCCCAGCCCCGGCCCCGGGGGCGTAAACGACCCCCCGATGAGCGAGCTGGGCCTGCTCGCTTTGTCCGGTCTGCTCGGCATCATGGGCGAGGCCGGCCGGCCACCTGCCCGCCTGGCCGGCCATCAGCCTGCCTATGCCGCGGGCCTTGCCGGCTGCACCGCCTTGCTGGCCGCCCTGCGTGCCGCCAAAGGGGCGGATATCCCAGAGACCATCGACATCTCGCTGTTCGACGTCACCTGCTGGCTAAACTGGAAGGTCGCCGCCGCCATGCTGGTGATGGGCGAAGTGCCGACACGCGGCGGTGGCCGGTCCGACTGGTTCACCTTGCCGGCCGCCGATGGCCACATCGCGCTGGTCTACATGGAGAAGGATTTTCCGCAGCTGCGCGACATGCTCCAGCTGACCGATCCGCGCTTCGAGACCCGCGCCGGCCGCCTGACGCATCGCGCCGCCTTCGAGGCCGCCATCCGCCCCTGGTTCGCCGCCCGCAGCCGGGCCGAGATCACCCGTGAGGCGCAGTCCCGCCGCATCCCCATCGGCCCGGTGCGTAGCCCAGCCGAATTGTTGACCGATCCGCAGCACGTCGCGCGCGGCTTTATCGGCCCGGGTGGCATGCCGGGCATGCCGCTGCGGGTGGATGGGATGCGGCCGCATGGCTGAGCCCCCCCTGCATGGTATCCGCGTTGTCGATCTGGGCTGGCTGACCGCCGGCGCCGCGACCTCGACACTGCTGCTCGATCTCGGCGCCACGGTGGTGAAGGTCGAAGGCCCTGGCGCGCTCGACCCGTTCCGCAACTGGGTCGGCGCTGATGCCAGCCGGGACTGGTGGAATGAAAGCCCCTGGTTCGCCTTCACCAACCGCGGCAAGCGCTCGCTCTGCCTCGACCTGAAGGACCCGCGCGGCCAGGCCGCGATGCTCGCGCTGCTGGAAACGGCCGATGTGCTGGTCGAAAACTACCGCCGCGGCGTGCTGGCGGCCTGGGGGCTGGAGCCCTCCAGCCTGCGCGCACGTTTCCCCCGCCTGGTCATCGCCTCGATCTCCAGCCAGGGCGAGGACGGGCCGGAGCGCGACCTGGTCAGCTTCGGCTCGACGCTGGAAGCGACATCGGGCCTGGCCGCGCTGACCGGGGAGCCGGACGGCCCGCCCATCATCTCCGGCCGCGACGTGAACTATCCGGACCAGGTGGTGTGCCTGTTCGCCTCGGGCGCGGTGGTGGCGGCGCTGATGGAGCGCGACCGCACCGGCCAGGGTGCCCATCTCGACCTGTCGCAAAGGGAGCTGACCAGCTTCCTGCTGGGCGAGGCGCTGATGGCAGCGGCCGCCGGCGAGCCGCCCCGCCGCGGCCACCCGCCGGGTGAGGGCGTGGCCGGCGGCCTGGCCTTCTGGCCCGGCGGCACGGCGGAGGTGCGCGATGCCGCCAGCCTGGCCGCGGCGCCCGAATTCCAGGCCGGCACGGCGGTGCTGCGCGCGCCGGACGGCACGCCGGCCAAGGGCATCCCGTTCCGCTTCGCCACCCGGCCGCTGGGCGTGCACGACACCTGCCACGCGCTGGGCGCCGACAACGCCGCGGTGCTGGCCGAAGCCGGCCTGTCACCTGGGGAAATCACCGCGCTGGAAGCCGCCGGCATCCTCGCCACCCGCCCCCGATCAGGACCCGCCCGATGAAGCGCCGCAGCCTGCTGCTCGCCAGCCCCGCCCTCCTCGGCTGGGCGCCGGACCGGCCGTTACGCCTGGTCATTCCCTTCGCGCC
>JACMRO010000177.1 GCA_014376425.1 Rubritepida sp. | reverse complement strand
GGAAAAACTATCGGCGGATGGCGTGGCGGGTACGGGTTCGACGGGCAGCGACGCGGCTGCTGGGCCTACCAGCGGCGGCAGGCCCGGGATGGGGAGGGGCAGGTTGCGGCCCCAGGGCGGGGCGGCCTGCGGCTTGGCCACCGGGCCTTCGGCAAACGGCCCCGCCGGCTCGCTGAGCGGCCCCGGATCGCGCGCGCCGGCCAGCCGCACCAGCGCTGCGATGCGCTGTTCGATCGGCGGGTGGGTCGCCCACAGCCCGCCACCGCCGGTGCCCGCCGCGTGCTCCAGCAGCATCGCCTGGATCTGGCTGGGCAGCGCCATTTCGGCCCGGCCGTCGATCCGCCGCAGCGCGGTGACCATGGCATCCGCATCCCCGGTAATCTGCACCGAGCCTGCGTCGGCCAGGTACTCGCGATTGCGCGACAGGGCCAGGCGCAGCGCGACCGACAGGGTTCCGGCCAGCACGATGATGACGAGGCCGATCGCCAGAATGGCGATGTTCAGCCCGCCATCGCGCGATGATCCGGACGAACCGCGCCGCCCGCGCCATGTCGTGCCATCGGCGCCGGTGCCGCCCGCATCGGCCACTCCACCACCCCGCCGGCGCAGCAACAGGTCGAAGCCCAGCGTGATGACGCCGGTGAAGACGGCGGCGATCACCGCCAGCCGGGCATCGCCATTGCGGATGTGAGTAAGCTCATGCGCCAGCACGGCGGAGAGTTCGCGGTCGTCAAGCGCCTCGACCAGGCCGCGGGTGACGGTGATGCTGCCTTTCCTGCGATCGAGCCCGGAGGCGAAGGCGTTGCGCGCCTCGCTGTCGATCACCGCCAGCCGCGGCATGGTCTCGCCCCGCGCGATGCACAGCGTCTCCATCAGGTCCCAGAGCCGGCGGTCGGTTTCCCGCGACACCACCCGCGCCCCGGACACCGCATCGATGATCTTCTGGTTCGCCGCCCAGGCAATGGCGAACCAGATCAGGCTGACGAGGACGGCGCCGCCGATGAAGGCGGGCAGCGTTCGCCAGGCATGCGCGAAGCCCTCCGCCACCGTGCCCTCGCCGGCGGAGAACACCATCGACACGCCGAAGGACAGCACGACCAGCAGCACCGGAAATCCCGCCAGCAGCAGCGTGCCGCGAATGGCATTATTCCAGACATGGGTGCTGAGGCCGATGGCCCGGATCATGTCAGAACTTCACGGCGGGGGCCGCCTCAATGGCCGCGCGCTCCTCTTCCTTCACCTCGAAGAAGGCGCGCGGCTTGAACCCGAACATGCCGGCCAGCAGGACGGCGGGGAATTGCTCGATCGCGGTGTTGAACTCGGCCACCGCGTTATTGAAGAAGCGGCGCGCGGCGGCGATCTTGGTCTCGAGGTTGGACAGCTCACCCTGCAGCTGCTGGAAGCCCTGGTTGGCTTTCAGGTCCGGATAGGCCTCGGTCAGCGCAAAGAGCTGGCGCAGTGCGCCGTTCAGTTGCCCTTCGGCCGCCCCCGCCGCCTCGGGCCCCTGCGCCGCGACCGCGGCGTTGCGGGCGCGCACCACGGCATCGAGCGTCGACTTCTCGTGGCCGGCATAGCCCTTCACGGTTTCGACCAGGTTGGGAACCAGGTCATGCCGCTGCTTGAGCTGCACGTCGACATCCGACCAGGCCTGGTTGGTGGTCTGACGCAGCGCCACCATGCGATTGTAGATGGCAATGCCGGCCAGCACGACCAGCAGGGCGATGCCGACGATGATGGCCAGGGTGATGAGCACAGCGGTCATGGAGCCCTCCAGGCTTGCGCGAACCTAGCGCGGCGGCACCCGCCGCGCCTATCCCCGCTTCAGGTTCCAGAAGATCGCAAAGCCCGGCACCCGGTCACGCAGATTGGCGCGGTGCGCCGTCATCGACATGTAGGCGCCGACCGGGATGAAGGGCAGTTCGTCCATGGCGGTGCGCTGGATGTCGCGCGCGATGGCTTTCTGAGCGTCCAGGTTGGGGGCGTCGAACCAGGCGTCGCGCAGCTCTTCCAGGCGCGGGATGGTGGGCCAGCCGGGCCAGGAGTTCAGGCCGTTGCCGCGCAGGCCGACATGGCCGGAGGGGTCCATGAAGTCGGTGCTGGAGAAGGAGGTAAGGAAGACGTTCCAGCCACCGCGGTCCAGCGGTTCGCGTGACGCGCGGCGCTGCACCACGGTGCCCCAGTCGGTGAGTGCGAAGTCCAGGTTCACGCCCAGGCGGCGGAACATGTCGCCGGCCACCTGCGTCATGGCCGAGGGGGCGAGGATGTCGGTCGGCCCAATCAGGCGGATGGGCTGGTTGGTGTAGCCGGCGTCGCGCAGCAGCGCCTTCGCACGGTCCAGGCTGCGCGGTCCGGTGAGGGGTTCGAGGCCGACATCGGACGCCAGTGGCGTGCCGGGGGTGAACATCCCCACGCCGGTGCGGATCAGCGCGGGGTCGGTGCCGACGATGGCGCTCATGTAGTCGGTCTGGTCGATGGCGGGCAGGATCGCCTGGCGCATCGCCTTGTTGTCGAACGGGCCGTGCAGGAAGTTGAAGCGCAGGATGCCGGTCAGCGGCAGCGGATCGATCGGTTCCTGGTGGATGGCGCGGTTGCGGCGCAGCAGTTGCTGCAGCTCGGGCGGGGGCTGTTCGAACCAGTCGATCTCACCGCGCTGCAGGGCGGCGGCGGAGGTGGCGGCATCGGTGATGATCTGCCACTCGACGCGATCGAAGTGCACAACCTTCGGCCCGGCGGTGAAGCTGGGCGTGCCCTGCGGGTTGGGCAGGTATTCGGCGTGGCGTTCGTACACGACCAGGCTGCCGCTGTTGTATTCGCGGGCGTTGAAGCGGAATGGGCCACTGCCGATGGTCTCGCGGATCTGCTGGAAGGCGTCGGTCGCCGCCAGGCGCTCGGGCATCATGAAGGCCACCGGGTTCACCGGGCTGGCGAGTGCGGCGAACAGCAGCGGAAAGGGGCGCTTGAGGCGGAAGACCAGCGTGCGGTCGTCGGCCGCCACAAGCTCGTCCAGCTGGCGGGCGAGTTGCTGGCCGGACGGGTTGCGGCGCATCCAGCGCACCAGGCTCTGCACGCAGTCGGCGGCGCGCACCGCCCCGCCATCGTGCCATTTCAGGCCGGGCCGCAGGGTGATGGTGACGCGCTTGCCGTCATCCTCGACGCTGTGGCCGGCGGCCATCTGCGGCTGCGCGTTGAACTGAGCGTCCAGGCCGTAGAGGGTGTCGAACACCATGTAGGCGTGGTTGCGGGTGATGTTGGCCGTGGTCCAGATCGGGTCCAGGCTGGTGAGATTGGCCTGCGGCACGAAGCGCAGGATGCGCGCCGGCTGGGCAATTGCGGGGGCGGTCACCGCCGCGGCGGCGGTTACAAGCATGTCGCGGCGACGCATGGCAAGGCTCCTTGGTGGCGAAGCCGTGAGAGCAACAACATGCACGCCATACGTCAAGCCACGCAAAGCTTGGAAGAACGGGCCAGGGTATGCGGCTGCCCACCGGCTGCCGCATACCCCGTCACGCCGCCTGCGGGGTGATCACCTGTGGGCGGTCACCCCGCGCGCTCAGGCATGGTTTGGCCGGCGGCGAAGCCCGACCAGACCCGCCAGGGCCAGGCCGAACAGCGCCAGGGTCGAGGGTTCGGGCACCGCCACCGGCCCCAGTGTGCCGACCGCGATGTCCCGCACTGTGTTGAGCCCGAATTCACCCAGCAGTGACGCCGATCCGGTTGTCAGGTTGATGGTGTAGAGCCCATTGCCGCCAGTCTGCGAAACCAGCGAGGCAAAGGCCACGCCACTGGCCGCGTCGATGTCGAAGCCGACGCCGAAGCCGTTCGAAAACAGGGACAGCCCGAGCGAGCCAATGGTCGTCAGGGTTCCGGCATTGGG
>JACMRO010000176.1 GCA_014376425.1 Rubritepida sp. | reverse complement strand
TGCCGTGCGCGCCAAAACCGCGGCCCCAGAACACGCTGCCATCGGCCAGTACCAGGGCGGCTGTAGCGCCTTCGGGGATGTCAGACATCGGGATCTCCTGCAGGGCGTTTCCGCCGCAAATGGGCGCGGCGCCGCCGCTGGTGGGGTTGGCAGCGCCGGGCAGATCGCCCAGGCCCAGCCCGGTCAGTACGAGGATAAGAGACCAGTGGCGGGAGGGGATGGCGCCGTTCTGGCGCCATTTCCGCAGGGCTTCGGTGCCGATGCTCAGCCGACGGGCAGCCATGTCAGGCCCACCCAGCAAGCTGATAATGTCTTCCACGCTGCGCATAAACGCACAATGTGGGAAATCAGTTCCCACCGCAAGCAAAAGCTCGCGGCGGGAATTCTTTTCCCTCAGCCCCTTCCGGCGCGGCGCCTGGGTTCTTCCGAACGGCCCGGCGCGGGGCTGGCACCTGCCACCCGCCCGGCGTCGAAGCCCAGGAAGCCAATCTCCGGCTGCGGCGCGCCACCGTCACCGGCGAATAGCCGGGCGGTGCGGGGTGCGGCGGGCACGGGCGCCGGCGCGGTTGCCGCACTGCGGGCTTCCCGCGGCTCGCGTTCAGGCCGGGCCGCCCGGCTGCGGGGCGGCGCCGCGTCACTGCCCGGTGGGGGCGGCGCGGAACCGGCCGAGCCGCGCAGCGACAGCAGGTAAAAAATCATGTCCGGCCGCCCCTGGTCGACCGCGGAATCCACTGCCGTCAGCCCCAGCGCGTTGCGTTGGTTGGTGTCGGCACCGCGCGCCACCGCATCGCGCGCGGTCGGCACATCACCGCGCGAGATCGCATCGAACAATGCGTCATTGGGGTTCATCCCGGCCGGCGAGGTGGTGGGCGGAATCACCTGGCTAGGCCGCGATTGCAGGCCGGGCAGGCCCTGCGCGCGCTCACGCTCGGGGGTGGGGCTGGTCCGTGGCTGGAGCGGCCCCTGGCCCAACCGGCCCTGCGCCAGGGCGGCGGCAGGCGCCAGGAAGGAGCAAGCCAGCAGGACGGGAAGGATGCGCATTCGCCGCTTCTAGCGCGCCTCCCGCCGCCAGGCCAGCAGCGCCAGCCCCAGCAGCAAAGGCAGCGCCAGCCAGGGCGGCAGTAAACTCAGTGCCGAGATACCGGTCACCGTGTGGTCGGCGCGGCGGGCAAGGCCGATCCAGCTCGCAGCGCCGGCGCCGGCCATGTCGCGCCCGGCCGTCACCCGTCGCAGCTCCGGCACCGCCTGGCCATCGCCCAGCCAGCGCACCGAGGTCGCCAGCCCGACCAGTCGCTCGGGCGAGGCGCGAAGGTCGGCCAGCTCCGGCGCATTGGCCGGTACGGCGGCGGCGTAGGCCTGGCGGCGGCCGTCGCTGACCTGCCACATGCCCGGCGCCAGCGCCGGCAGCTCCGCGCCGGCACGGCCGCCGCCCGCGGCGCCCAGCGGCAGGCGCCGCGTCGTGCCATCGGGCGCCGTCACCACCACCTCGGGCGGGGCGCCGGCGTCCAGGCTGCGGCGGGCTACCTGCATCCGGCCGCCCTCGATGCGGGCGGTCAGATCCTCTTCCTCCAATCCGGGCTCGCGCATCAACCAATGCGCGGTCCGGCGTAGCAATT
>JACMRO010000175.1 GCA_014376425.1 Rubritepida sp. | reverse complement strand
TGGTCGGCAATCGGCCATCGTCGCCCCCGCCTAATCACGAGGTTGAACCCGCCCGATGGCCGATCTGGAACTTAACAAGCTCTTCGCCGCACCGTTGGTGGCGGGCGTCGTCTTCATGGGTGCGGGTATCCTGGGCGAGGTCGTCGTGCATCCGCACCGGCTGGAGCGTGCGGCGATCCAGCTTGGCGAAGGCGTGGTTGCCGCGGCGGCACCGGCGGCGGCGGTAGTAGCGGTCCTCGAATCGATCTCCCCGCTGTTGGTGGCGGCCAATGTGGATACTGGCCGCCAGTTGGCGCAGCGCAATTGCTCATCCTGCCATAGCTTCAATGAGGGCGGGCGCAACGGTGTGGGGCCGGCCCTGTACGGGATCGTTGGTCGCAACCACGCCCAGGTAGCGGGCTTCGCCTATTCCAACGCCAACCGCGCCCTTGCCGAAAAGCCTTGGGACTACGATGCGTTGAACGCTTTCATCGCCACCCCGGCGCGCTCCATGCCCGGCACCAAGATGAATTTCGCGGGTATCGCCAACACCCAGCAGCGGGCCGATGTGGTCGCATATCTGCGCAGCCTGGCGGCAACGCCGGTGGCGCTGCCCTGATCGACCCCGGCTTCGTCGCGGCGGCCGAGGAAGCCGCCGATGCGGCGGGGCGCTTCATCCTGCCTTTCTTCCGCGCCGGCGTGGCGGTCGAGGGCAAGGCAGACGCCTCACCGGTGACCGAGGCCGATCGCGGCGCCGAGCTTGTGCTGCGCGAAATGCTCGGCGCGCGGTTTCCCGAACATGGCATCTGGGGCGAGGAGTTTGGCCCCGACCGCGCCGATGCCGAATGGGTCTGGCTGCTCGACCCGATCGACGGCACCCGCGCCTTCATCACCGGCCGGCCGCTCTTCACCACCCTGATTTCGCTGCTGCATCGCGGCCGCCCGGTGCTGGGCATCATCGACCAGCCCGCCACCGGCGAGCGCTGGGTCGGGCTGGATGGGCTGCCCACGCGGTTCCGCGGGCCTTTTGGCGGCCGCGCCGGCTGCCGGCCCTGTGCGGCGCTGGCCGAGGCCGAACTGGGCTGCACTGCGCCCGAAATCTTCACGCCCGAGCTGGCGCCGGGCTTCGATCGCCTGCGCGCCGCTTGCCGCCGCACCAGCTGGGGCGGCGACGCGTATGCCTATGGCCTGCTGGCGCTGGGCACCTTGGACGTGGTGTGCGAGGCGACGCTGAAGCCCTGGGACTGGGCGGCGTTGCGGCCGGTCATCGAGGGCGCAGGCGGCAGCCTGACCGACTGGCAGGGCCACACGCTGACACTGGATAGCCCCGGGGAGGTGCTGGCGCTGGGCGACCGCGGATTGCTTCCGGCATCGCTGCGGACGCTCGCTGGCCCCTGAATTGCATAGCCCCTGCAGACAAGGGGTTGAGGCACATGCGGCACTGGATTTCGAGGCTCCTAGCCATGCTGGCCTGCCTGCCGTTTGGGCAGGCGATGGCGCAGGATGCCTGGCCCACGCGCCCCATCCGCATCGTCGTCGTGTTTCCGCCCGGCGGCTCGTCCGACATCGTCGCCCGGGTGCTGGCCGAGGCGATCGCGCCACGGCTGAACGCCCGGGTGGTGGTGGACAACCGGCCAGGCGCCGGCGGCACCGTCGCCGCCCTGCATGTCGCGCAGCAGCCGGCCGATGGCTACACGCTCATGCTGTCCAACACCGCGCCGATCATCACTTCGCCGCCGATCTACCGCACCCATGGCTACGACCCGATGCGCGGCTTCACCCACATCGCCTACATCGGCGCGACGCCCATGGTCGTGGTCACGAACCCGTCGGTTCCCGCCCGCGACATGCCCACGCTGATGGACTGGATGCGGGCGCAGCGCGGGCCAGTCTACGGCTCGTCCGGGGTGGGGTCGGTGGGGCATATACTGGGGTCGATGTTCGCCAGCCGCACTGGCATTGCGCTCACCCACGCGCCATACCGGGGCAGCCAGCCGATGCAGGCGGACCTGCTGGGCGGCGCGATCATGCTGTCCTTCGACCCGCTGCCCGACAATGTCGAGAGTATCCGCGCCGGCCGGCTGCGCGCCTTCGCGATCAGCTCCGAGGCGCGCAATGCCATGGTGCCGACGGTGCCGACCATGACCGAGATCGGCCTTCCCGGCCTGCTGGCGGAAAACTTCTTGGGGTTGAGTGGCCCGGCCAACCTGCCGCCCGCCATCACCGCGCGGCTGCATGCGGAAGTCGCCTGGGCGCTGACGCAGCCGGTGCTGCTGGAACGGCTGGCGCAGAACGGCATCACGCCCGGGGTCAAGAGCCAGGCCGAATTCGTGGCGTTCCTGCAAGGCCAGGTGGACACAATGGGGGCTGCGGTGGCGGCGATGAACCTCAGCGTTAACTGAAGGCGAGCAATAGCCGGTTCAGCCCGCTCCGTCGCTCGGGCACGAAGCGGCCGTCGCGCCAGGCCACCTCGCGATAGCCGTGTTCGGCCAGCAGGCCATCCAGTGCCGGCCGGTCCTGGCCGCGCTCCAGCAGGAGCGCCGGGCGGCAGCGCCGCAGCGTGTCCCGCCCGCCCAGCAGCACCTCATGCTCGAAGCCCTCGACGTCGATCTTGATGAAGCGGGGCGACAGATCGAGCGAGTCGAGCGTGCGCACCTCGCAGTCGTGCTGCCGCAAGCTGACCTGCGTCGGGTCGAAAAAATACAGCGTCTCGGCGCTGAAGTACCCGCGCGCTGCCTCGGCCGAGAAGCTGGCGCAGCCATCATAGGTGAAGCGGCCATAGCTGGGCACGAAGAGCGGAAAACGCCCAGCCGCCGATCCCAGGCCGAAGGGGTGCAGCGTCACCCCCGGCAGATGCCCGAAGCGGCGTTGCAGGCGGGCGAAGATCAGCGGGTTGGGCTCGAAGGAGACGATGCTGGCGGCCGGCCGGAAGCGGCGGATCGCCAGGATCGACTGGCCGCGATTGGCGCCGATATCCAGGCAAAGGTCGCCCTCATCCCACGGCAGGTGCGTCAGCAGCGCGAAATCCCCCTCATGCACCCGCCCCAGCCTGGAGCGGGTGAAGTGGTAGAAATCGTTCTTCGCCTCGGCCAGGAACGGCACATGGTTCTGGGCGGTGCGAATGGCCTTGCGCCAGGCACTCATCGCGGCTGTGGCCCCAGCGGGTGGATGGCGACCAGATTGCCATGCGCTTCCGGCACCTGGTCGAGCGGCTCGAGCGCCACCCCGCGCAGCCGGTGCAGGCGGTAGCCCAGCGCGACGAGCGCATCTGCCGCATCCGTTCGGCTGGCCCCGGCCTGCGGCGCGTTGATCTCGAAGATTACGATGGGCCGCAGCCGCGCCAGCGTGGCGCTGCCCCCGGCCAGCACCATGGGCTCGGCGCCCTCGACGTCGATTTTGATGCAGTCCAGACGGTTCAGGCCGTGGCCTTCCGCCAAAAGGTCCAGCGTGGTGACGCGCACCGTCTCGCTCGCCGACTGGCCGCCCCCCGGCAGCAGCGAGAATGCCTGCGGGTCGTCGCCCAGCGGGATGTGATAGAGCGCCATCTCACCTTCCCGGTCCGACAGCGCGGCTTGCACAAGGCGCAGCTGCGGAAGGGTGTTCAAGGCCAGGTTCGCGGTCAGCCGGGCGAAGGAGACGGCGCCCGGTTCGACCGCCAGCACCAGCCCCCGCGCGCCGACCAGATGCGCGCCTTTCAGGCTGAACAGGCCGATATTGGCGCCGACATCGACCAGCACGCCGCCGGGCGGCAGGAACCGATCCAGCGCCGCCAGCTCCGGTTCGACATGGTCGCGCATCAGGAAGGCGGAAAGGGTGGTGTAGCGCCGGTCCGCCGGCACCTGTAGCACCGGCCCGCCGGGGACAAGCGCGAAGCGCGGCGCCTCGCCCCGCTGCAGCTTCCAGGCGAGCTGCGCGCCGCGCCCCAGCACGGTCAGCGGTGCCCGCAGGAAGCCGGGATGGGCCAGCAGCCGCGCCAGCTTGTCAATCATCGTGCAAACCCATCCATGCGGCGCGAGAGGTACCATACCAGCGCGGTCAGCGAGGCGATCTCGCCGGGCGCGTAAACCGGCGAGTAGATGGCGGTGACCAGCAGCATCAGCAGCGACCAGTCGGCCAGTGCGCCGGTGAAGTCGTCGCCCGAGCGGGCGGCGAGCCGATGCGCCTGCAGGACGGTGTAGAGCAACGCCGCCAGAATCAGCCCGCCGCCGACGACGCCGAATTCGGTGACGACGCCGAGCCAGCCGATGTCGGTCAGGTAGAAATTGCGGTAGCCCAGGATTTCGGCCAGCGTCACCGCGCTGTAGGCGGTGGTGGAGCCGACGCCGAACAGCCATCGCCACGGGTCGTCGGCGATGAAGTCCCAGGCCAGCTGGGAGGAGCGCAGCCGTACGCTGAGCGAGCCGCCCAGAAGGTCGGACGTCTGCGGCGCACCGGCGAAGCTCCACCAGAACAGCCCGGCCAGCCCTGCCAGCCCGCCCGCTACCAGCGCCAGCAACCGCACGCCTGGCGTCAGGCCGCGCAGGCAGGTCAGGCCCAGCACCACCAGCGTGGCCGCGATGACCATGCGCTGCTTGTAGATCAGCAGCATGGTGGCAAGGCTGGCCAGCACGCCCAGTGCGCAAAGCAGGCTGTGCTGCCGCAGCCCACGGCGCGCCATCCAGAAGGTGGCGACCAGGGCGAAGCCCATCATCAGCACGATGCGGAAGCCACGCTCGATGTCCCGGTAGAAGACCTGGCTTTCGGTCGGGTCCGAACGGTAGGCGCTGGCTGGCATGGTGAGCCACAGGGCCCACAGCGTGGCGAAGGTGGCGGCGCCCAGGATGAGAAAGGCGCGCTGGATATCCGCCGGCGCCGGCTGCAACAGCCATAGCAGCCCCACCACTGACAGCCCGTAGGCGAGCGGCAGGATGCGGATGGTGGCGGCCGCGGCCTCCGGCAGGCTGCTGCCCAGTTGGATGGCGGCGAGCAGCGGCGCCACCCCAAGCCCGTAGGCGAGCAAGCCCAGATAGAGGCCGGCATGGGCAGGCCGCGCCCACAGCAGCGCCGGCACGGCAAGCGGTAAAGTCAGCAGCGGCCAGACCTTTGACAGCGCATAGGCCGGCGGCAGGTCGATCATGTAGTGGAAGGTCTGGAAGAACAGCGGCAGCACGGCTAGCAGCAAGGCCAGATGGCGCAGCCAGGACGCCCTGGCGACGCGCCCCGGCACCACCGCTGGAAGGAAACCCAGGCGCAGCTCAGCCATGCGCGCGACGCCCCCGCCAGGCGCGCCACACCAGCGACAGCAGCGGCAAGGAATCGATGAACACCCGCCGGGCGTGCTGCCGTGGGTTTAGCGCCAGGCGCCACAGCCATTCGAGCCCCACCCGACGCATAACGGCCGGCGCGCGCCGCACCATGCCGGTGGCGAAGAACAACGATGCGCCGACCGACAAGCCGATGCCGGTGCCGCGCCCCGAACGCTGCACCGCCAGCAGCAGCGACTCCGACCGCGGCGTTCCGGTGCAGGCGAAGGTGAAGCGGGCGGGGTGAGCAAGCACGAATTCCACCGCCTGGGCGAAGGCCGCGGGTTGTTCGGCGTAGCCCATGGGCGGAATGTGCTGGGCGATGCGCGCCAGGCCGTATTGCTGGCCCAGGCGTGCCGCCATTTCGGGCGTGCCGCCAATGATGGTGATGGCGTCGTCCGGCCGCACGACCTGCCGCAACAGCAGCGCGGTGACGTCACTGCCCGCGGCCAGCTTCAGCCGCTGGCCAAAGAACAGCCGCGCCAATCCGCGCACCACCTGGCTGTCGTTCAACACCAGCGCCGCCGCGGCGCAGGCCTGGGCGTATGGGTCGCCGCGCGCAATCAGCACCAGGTGCTGGGCGTTGGGCGTGACGACCAGCGCGAAAGGCGCCGCCGCCGGCCGCCCATCCAGCCAGGCCGCTGCTTGTGCCGCGTCCATATCATCGAAGCGGACGAGGCCGATGAAATCAGAGCCCGGCACCCGGGGCCACGCTGCGCAGGATGGTGTAATTGAAGCTGCGGTTGATCTGCAGCGTGCGGTTTACGAACTGCTCGATCCACAGATTGATCTCGGCGATGCGGCTGCGCGGCACGAAGATGATGTCGCCCGGAGCGAGCGCCACGTCGTCGCCCTGGCCGGTGCCGGCGAAGCTTTGCAGGTTGATCTGGCGGAGCATCGGGCGGCCTTCCGGATTGCGGCGGATCAGCGCCACTTGGTCCATCCGCGCCTGTTCCAGCAGCCCGCCGGCCAGCAGCACATGCTCCATGATGCCGCGGCGCCCCGCCAGCGGGTAGGCGCCGGCGCGCTGCACCTGGCCACCGACATAGACGACGGACGCCGCCGCTTCCTCCACCCCCACGGTCACGATGGGGTTGTTCAGCGCGCGGCGCGCCGCGGCGGTGATGCGGGTTTCGATCTCCCCGGTGGTGGCGCCATCGGCATCGACCCGGCCGGCGACGCGCAGGGCGAAGCTGCCATCGGGCGCCACCAGTACGGTTTCGTTCATGTCCGGCGTCAGCAGGAACTGCACACGCAGCTTGTCGCCCGGCCCCACCCGGTAGCGCGGCGGCGCGCTGTTCCAGCCGGCGAAACCCTGCGGCTGGTTCTCCTCCAGCACCAGCCCGCTGGTGGTGGTGGTGACCGATGTACCAGACGTGCAGCCGGCCAGCAGAAGCGCCGTCAGAAGGGTCAGGATTCTCATGCCGCAGTCTCCAGCCGGCGTTGCAGGAAATGCGGCAGCAGCCGCCGCTCGCCCAGCAGCACGAAGCCGGGCAGCCGGCCGCCGGCGCCGGACAGCTGGTCACGTAGGGCCCGGGCCGCGTCTAGTGGTGAGCGCTCTGCCCGCAGCATCAGCAGGTTGGCGTCGACCAGCCCGGCCAGACGGCGCGGGCCATAGCTTTCCAGGTCGCCCTCGGGCGCCACGATCACCACCATGTCCAGCACCCGGCGCAGCCGCTCCAGCGTCGCCAGCGTCTGATGCAGGCCGTGCCCGGCATCGGCGATGTCGGCACCGGTGGCGTCATAGGCGATCCACAGCTGTGGGATGACGGTGTTGAAGGCCAGCAGTCCCTCGCCCGGCGCGGTGGGCGCCGCCGGTTCGACCCGTAGCCGGGCGAGTTGGGCACGGCCGCTCGCGGTCAGGTCGATCATCAGCGTGCGCTGCCCGCGGTCACGCGCGAAGGCGACGGCCAGCGCCAGTCCCAACGGCCCATGCGCCGCTTCGCTGCCAGCCGGGGCCACGAGCTGGATGACATGCAGCCGCTCGCCCAGCACCGCGCTGTCGAGCATCATCGACACCAGGTCGCGCACCGCCGCGGGTGGCTCGGCCAGGGGGTCGGCGCCGGCCGGGAGCAGTGGCAGCCGCGCCAGCATGGGCAGGCCGGTGCCGCGCCGCGCCTCCTCGGCGGTGGCTGGCGAGCGGCGCAGCAGCGTGGCCAGGACCAGCGCGGCCCCGGCAAGGAACAGACCGGCGACGACACCGAACGCGGCCAGGCTCGGCCCCATGTTGCGCGGGCTGTAGGGCACCGCGGGCTGCTGCACCACCTGAATGGTGGGGTTGCGGCGGCCCTGCGCCTCCTCCTCGATGCGGCTTGCCGCTTCGCGCGCGGTGAATTGCCGGTAGGTGGTCTCCAGTACCTCGCGCTGCCGGCCCAACTCGCGCAGCCGCACATCGGCGTCGCGCAGCGCGCCCAGGCGGTCTTCCAGGCGGGCCAGCTGCGCGGTGATCTCGTGGCCCTGCCGGTCGAGCGCCTCCTGCTCGATGCTCAGCGTGGCAACGCGGCCGTTCAGCCATTCCACGGTGGGGTTGCGGACCTCGCGGTTGGTGGCGAAGCGCGGCCGCCGCGCCTCGGCCACCGCGGCGCGGGCGGTGGCGATCTTGCGGTCGACCTCGCGCACGATCGGGTGGTCACGCGCATACTGCTCGATCAGGTGGGTGCGCTGGATCTGCAACCGCAACAGCTCGTTGCCGCTCTCGTCATTGGCCGTCTGGTTCGAGGTCTCGCGCGACGCGAGCACCGTTCCGGGCGTGACCGCCACCAGCGCGCGGGCGGAGCGCAGCTGGCTGCCCGTGGTGGCGCGGCCCCCGGCCAGCCCCCCTTCCCGGCGGCGCAGCGCGTCCAGCCGCTGCACCGTCAGCTGGGTTTCCTGCGCTGGGTCGTTCACGCCCAGCGCCGCAAGGGCGCTGCGCAACTCGTCATCCAGCCCCCGCAACGCCTCGCCGGCGCGGCGCGCTTCCTCACCCAGCACGCCCGAATTGGTCGTGGCCAGCAGCCGGTCGCGACGGTCGCGATAGCTCGACAGCAGGGTGAGCATGGCACTGATGGCCACGCCAGGCCGCTCATTGTTATAGACCACGCGCAGCACGTTGGAGTTCTCACCGACCTCGGCGTGGAGGCCGGCCCGCAGCGCTTCGATGGCGCGCGCCTCGCGCCGCTCCTCGGGCAGCGGCGGCAGCAGGCCGGCCAACCGGGACTGGCCGATCCAGGGGTAGAGCGTGGCCGGCCCCACCGTGCGCACGACCTCTCGCAGCACATCGATGCTGCGCAGCAGGTCGAGTTCAGAGCGCACCACCTTGGTCATGTCGAGCTGGGTGAGCGTGGGCGCATTGCCGGCGGTGTCGGCCACGGCGGGACTGTCGCGGCCGGCGCGCACCAGCAGCAGCGTCTCGGCCGGGTAGCGGTCGGGCGCCAGGATCAGGGCGGCGAGCCCGATCGCCACCGGCACCAGAAAGGCCAACAGCAGCAGGCGCGGGCGCAGCGCCGCGGTGATCAGGAAGTCGCGCGGTCGCAACGCCAGGGCGGCGGTGGCGGTGGCGGCGCGCGGCGCCTCGGGCATCGGTGGCAGGGAAAGGGTTTGGCCGTCCTGCTCCTCGCCGCGGGTAGCCAGGGTCCGCAGCGAGCGGTCGGCCGGGGTCTGCTCGAAGCCGGCATTCATGGCGAGGCGCCCCAAAGGCGGGGCTGGATGAGCGTGCGGGCGATGAGGCGATGCTCCAGACGCAGGCTGGCTGTTGTCTCCAGCCGCACCGAAACGGTAGACCCCATTACCTTATCGAAGCGGCGGGCCCCTTGCATAGCGACCACTCGCCAGAACGTGAGGCCCCGCGTCGCGGAATATGGGCGCTGCTGCTGGGCCTGGCGCCGCTGGCCGCCCTGCGGGGTGCCGAACTGGTGGGGCGCTTCGGCTGCTTTGCCCTGGCCGCGGTGCTGCTGCCCGCCGCCGAACTGGCGACATTCTTTCTGGCGCTGGCCTGGCTGGCGCTTGCCTCGGCGCTGGCACGGGTCGGGCTGGACCGCGCGGCGACCCGCCACGTCGCGGCGGCGCTGTCCATCGGGGATGTGGCCCAGGCGCGTGCGGCGGCGGGGCGCGCCCTGCGGATCAGCGGCGGCGGCGGCCTGGCACTGGCCGCCCTGACGTTGCTGGCCGCACCACTGGCAGCGCCCTGGCTGGCGGGGGGCTACACCGGGCTGGCGCCTGCGCTGCTGGCTTGCGGAGTGATCCTGCCGGCCTTCACCATGACCCACGTGGTGGGGGGCATCCTGGTGGGAACCCGCCGGCCGGGGTTGGGCCAACTGGTGCAGACCACGATCTGGCCGCTGCTGCTGATCGTGGCCCTGCTGCTCGGGCTGCGCTCGGCGGCCGGGCTGCTGCTGCTGGTGGGGCTGACCCAGCTGGTCACCGGCCTGGCGGGCTGGTGGTTGCTGCGCTGGCCGCCGGGCGCCGCACAGGGCACCGCACTGGGCGCCACACAGGACGCCCGCGCGACCTCCGGCCTGCTGCGCGATGGCGTGCCGCTGATGGCGCTGGATCTGGTGGGAATCGGCATGGTCAACCTGCCGCTGCTGGTGCTGGGCCATGTCGGCAGCGCCGCCGATGTGGCGGGCTTCGGCCTGGCGCAGCGGCTGTTCATGCTGCCCTGGACGATCATCATGACCATCGCCGCCCTGATGGCGCCCCGCCTGGCAGCCGCGGCCGCGGACCGGCAGGCGCTGGGCCAGGCCAGCCGGCAGGCGATGTGGCTCTCGCGCTGCACGGCCCTGCCGGCGGCGCTGCTGCTGGCCGCCGCGCCGCATTTCTGGCTGTCGCTGTTCGGCCCGGGGTTCGCTGTCGCAGCCGGCGCCCTGACGGTGCTGGCTGTGGCACAGGCGCTGCATGCCGGCTGGGCGGTGCAGGACACGGTGCTGGCCATGGCCGGGCTGGGCGGCGTGTTGCGCCGCATCGTGCTCCTGCAGGGCGGCCTGATCGTGCTCGGCAGCGCCGTGCTGGTGCCGGCCTGGGGCCTGCAGGGCGCAGCGCTGGCCGTGGTCATCCCCCTGCTGGTGGGCGCGGGCGCCTGCTGGCTGGCGGTGCGGCGGCACCTGGCGGCGGGCTGAGAACATCGCGCTCAACCCCGCAGCCCGCCGCTCGCGGCGGCCAGGAGCGCGGGTCCATCCGGCCCCAGCGATTCGCCCAGCAGCCCATAGATGAACACCCCGGCCGGCGAGATGGTGCGAGCGATGGCGCCGATCACCGCGGCATGCCGCAGCGTGGCGTGCGGCCGGCTTGCATGCGGCCCGGGCACGGCCACCCCCAGCAGCAGCGTCCCGGGCCAGGCGGCGCGGTAGGCGGCGGCGGCCTGTTCGGGCCGGTAGCTGGCCCCGGCGTCGTAGGACATCACATTCACCGCATCGATCGTGGCCGCCACCGGGTGGCGCAGCAGCCCCAGCATCGACCCCATCCAGCGCCCACCGGGGGGGGCGGTGCGGAAGGCGCCCTCGCCATAGGCGCCGGTGGACCAGCCGGCCACGGTCAGCAGCGCCGGGCGGGGCAGCGCCGCCCGCAGCGCTGTGACGGCACCGATCAGCGCCGCGTCGCTGCGGCAGCGCACGCGCCCTTCCGCGCCCGGGCCGCAGCCTGGATCGGCCGGCTCGAAATCGACGTCGACCCCATCCAGCCCGAAATCCGTCACCAGTGCCGCGACATGCCCGGCGCCAAGCTGGCCCCAGCCCGACTGGTAGGTGGCGCCGCCCACCGAGAGAATGATGCGAAGGCCAGGCCGCGACCGGCGCGCGAGCGCCAGTCCCTGCCGCAGCACCGCCCCGCCGGCGCTGAATTGCAGCCCGGTGCCGGCCAGCGACAGGCCACCGGCATAGCGCATCTCCGGCCGGGCGAAGGCCAGCGCCATGAGGTCAAGCCCAGCGGGCGGGCTGGCCAGGCGCAGCTCCCCGGGCGTGGTGGCCGGACGTTCCAGCCAGCTCTCCACATAGGCGAGCAACGGCGCCGCAGGCATTGCAGCACCCCCGGCGGCGGGCAACGCCGCCAGCCCCAGCAGCGCCCGGCGGCCGGGGTTAAAATACATCACGACCCGTCATTCTGCCCAGCAGGGTTTGCGCAATGATCCGGATGTCGCCGGTGAAACTCCATTCGCGAATATAGCGCAGGTCGAGCGATACGCCGCGCTGCGCCCGCTCCTGGCACTCGATGCCACCGCGCATGCCGTTGATCTGGGCCAGGCCGGTGATGCCAGGCATGACGCGATGGCGGGCGGCGTAGTCGGCGATCACCTCGGCGTAGATGCCGCCTTCCACGCGGTGGGTGGGCACGTGCGGTCGCGGCCCCACGATCGACATCTCGCCCAGCACCACATTAAACAGCTGTGGCAACTCGTCGATGCTGGTCGCGCGCAACCAGCGGCCCAGCCGGGTCACGCGCGGATCGTCCCGCGCCGTCGCCTTGCCGTCGTTGCGCGCCTCGACCCCCATCGAGCGGAATTTAAATATGATGAAGGGCTGGCCCAGGCGGCCGATCCGTCGCTGCCGGAAGATCGGGCTGCCCGGGCTCTCCAGCCGCACCGCAAGCGCGATGAGGAGAAAGAGCGGCGCCAGCAGGACCAGCGCAGGCAGGGCGATCGTCAGGTCGAGCGCCCGTTTGAGAAGAGCGTGGCACAGCCGCAGGGGGGCTTCGGCCAGCACCATCACGGGCTGGCCCAGCCGCGCCTGCGGCGCGCCGGGCGTGGTGACGAGCAGCAGGGCGGGCTCGGTTTCCAGCAGCCGGGGAAGGCGCTGCCGCAGCGCCGCGGCTTGGGGGGGCAACTGCACCAGGATGGTCCCCGGATGGCGCGCCCGGGCCGCGGCCAGGAATTGCAGCAGGGCTGGCCCAACATGGTCGGGGGACGGCATGGCCAGGCAAAGCGCATCCCCCTCGACCGCTGCTGCCGCCTTCACCGCCGCCACGAACTCCGCGTCGCCGAAAACTGCGACGCGCTTTAGGTCCCGCCGCGCGGCAACCTTACGGCTCACCAGGAGGAAAAAGGCAGCCGCGAACAGAAGCGCAATCGGCAGCACGGGGAGGCCAACGCCGATAATGCTGCCAGCGACCGTAACCGAGACCAGGACCAGAAGAAGGATGACGGTAGCGTGCATAACCCCCGCGGTCGGCCGGGCGATGCGGCGGTCGACATTCGACGACGGCGCAGACGGTCTCGGCACGTGCAACAGGGCCTGCTCGTCCTTCACAACAACTTTATGCGCACAATATCGTTACCATCATCGAGTAAGTTCTTGGTAAGGTAAAGGTTGCTCTCAGAAGTGTGATAATTTGAGGCGTTTTGACGGGGTCGGTCCGGACCGTCAGTGTGATCTGCAGGGCCGCTTCGCCTTCATTCCTCATCGCGGGCGGCGGAATTGGCGGCTTGGCCTGCGCATTGGGGCTGGCGCGGCGGGGCGCCTGCATGGCGATGGAGGGTGCGGTCTGCCTGGGGGAGATGGTGTCAGCCCACCCCGGCCGGATTGAGGCCGGGCTGAGCGCCTATGCCGCGCAACGGGCGCTGCGCACCGCCCGGGTGCAGCTGTTCTCCCGTGCGGTCGGCGAGCATATCTACCATCCCGCCGGGGCGCATGCCGCGTTGCGCAATGTCATCATGGCGGCGAAAAGCCAGGCCGACTGGTACGATTCGCTATCCTGGCTGTATGTGGGTTGCGAGCTTCAGGGAGCTGCGAATACGCCCATCAGCTTGTAGCCCAGGCCGAGGTCCATCAGCCCGGCGGCGTCGGGCAGGCTTTGGGTCCCGGGCCGCAACGCCCGCAGCTGGCTCATCACGCGCTCCGGCGGGTAGGCCAGGATGCGGTCCATTTCGCTCAGCACCGTCTCCACGGACAGCGTCCGGAAGCCCTCGCGTTCCAGCAGCGTGGTCAGGCTGCGCGGGGTGAAGTAGCTCCAATGCCCGGGGCAGACGGTGGAGCTGGCGCCGCCCTCCAGCCGGATCAGCAGGCTGTCCCAGTTCGGCACCTGGACCAGCAGCCTGCCGCCGGGCAGCAGCGCCGGCCGCAGCTGCGCCAGCAATGCCCGCGGATCGGCGAAGTGCTCCAACACGTCGAGCAGGGCGATGGCCTCTACCGGCGTGGCATCCGCCGGCAGGGCCTGCGGGAAGTAGCCACCCACCACGCTGGCACCGCGCTCGCGCGCCACCTGCTGCGCCGCCAGCCCGGGCTCGATGCCCAGCGCCTGCCAGCCCGCTGCCTCGGCTTCCAGCAGCAGCGTGCCGGTGCCACAACCGACTTCCAGCAGCCGGGCAGGCTTCAGCCCGCCCTGTATCAGCCGGTGCAGATAGTAGCGGGCGCGCGCCGCCTCCAGCTCCAGATACGGCCCCGAGGTGCGCAGTCGTAGCGACTCGCGATCGAGGTCCGACGCCAGGTAGCGGGCGGCATCGACCGCGTCGTCCATCACCTGCCGGCTGTAGGTCAGGCCGCAGCGGCGGCATGCCAGCAGATCCAGACCGCGCGCGGTGAGCACGGCCGGCTGGCGCGCGCCCGGCGGCAGGCCGCAGGACGGGCAGTCCCGCTGGCGATAGGGCACGAAGCCGGGCACCGACTGTTGCACCAGCACCGCCGCCTCCTTGCCGCGGAAGCTGGCGTAGTAGCTGGCCAGGCGCTGTCGCATGCCGGGCAGCTGGGCGGCGTCGAATGCCCGGCGCGGATCCGCGGCGCGGTCCCGTGCATGGGCGACCAGCGCTTCGAGCTGCCCGGCCAGGGTCGCGGTGAAGGGCCCGGGGTCCGAGAGCCGCGTGGCCAGCGCGCCGGCGCGCGCGCAGGCCGCCCGATGCGCGACGGGGTCCTGTAGGAGATGCACCGCCCGTTCGACATAGCCATCCCAGTCGGTCGCCAGCAGCGACGGATCGCGCTGCAAATCCAGGGCCGGCATCTCTTCGCTGTGCATGCACACCACCGGGCGGCCCTTGGCGATCATCTCGCGCGCCGATGCGCCCCCGGTGAGCGGCCAGGTGTCGAGGAATACTTCGAGGATACGGCCCCAGGAATGACCGGGCACGAAGCGCTCCACCAGCACCATGCGGTCGCCCACTGGGCTGCGGGCGAAGAAATCGCGGATCGCCTGGCCGTCACCACTGCCGCCGGTGACGAAGCCGACATCGGGGCAGGCCTGCAGGATGCGCTCGGCGGCGCGCAGGCAGGGCTCGGTCACCTTGACCAGCCGGCCGTAGCTGCCGATCCAACGTAGCGCGGGCGACAGGCCCGCCCGCTCGGCCGCCACCTCTTCGGGCCGTTCGGGCGGGTTGAGATGCGCCAGGTCCCAGGGCGTCTCGAAGCCCAGGATGCGCGCGCCAAGCCAGCCCGCCGCCACCGGGTCGAAGCCGAAGCTGTTCAGCACGGCGTCGAGGTTCGGCACTGGCCAGGCCGGCAGGCCGCCCTGGAGGAAGACCTGCACCGGCGCCAGCCGGCGTGCGAAGACCGCCGTCGGCACGGCTGTGTTCATGTCCGAGATCAGGACCGAAGGCGGGTCCTGCGCGGCCAGCGCCTCCACCCGCTCGACCACCGCCGTCGGTCGGGCTTCAAGCACCAGGTGGCAGACCGCGCCCAGGCTGCGCAGCCAGTCGAGGAACTCCGGCGCCGCGTCGGACCAGGCATAGACCGTCAGCCTGAAGCGTCCGTCGCGCAACAGGGCTGGGGCAAGGTGGCGCAGCGCCACGGTGATGGGGGCCGCCAGGTCCGCGTACATTGCCAGGAAGCCTACATGCACCGCGCCGGTCGCGGCTGTCTGGGGTGGCCGGGGCGGGCGGGTGCGGGCCATCGCCTGGCCCAGGCGCAGCATGCCCGGCAGGGCAAGCGCGCATTGCCTGGCCGACGACGCCTCGAAACTCCACACCGCATGGAAATGGAAGTCGGCCAGGTCGCACAAAACGTCCAGAATCGGGTCGGCGGGGGCGCACCAGCGCAGGATTGCCGCATCGAGCGCTGCGAGCAGGCGGTCGGCCGGCCTTGCGCGATCGGCGAGATACCAGCCCAGCCCGACCCGCAGCGTATCGCGGAACGGGCCCTGATTGGGCACTTCGGCGGGGCTGAGGGAGAGCAGGCGGCCAACCGCGGCTGCCATGCCGTCCGCCGAATGGGATGCGATGGCCCGCCCCATGGCCTGGCGCTGGAGGGCGTAATAGAGGCTGCACAACGCATCGAGGGTGGCGAAGCGCCCCGCTGCCGATGCTTCGGCGATGGCGACGCGCAGCTTTGCCTCAAACGCCACTTCGTCTGCTTCATCCAGTTCACGCAGCTCTTCCGTCCACTGCGGCAGCAGGCGCGCAAGCGCCTCAGGCCCGGCCTGTGTCAGGGTCTCCAGGGATGTGTCGAAGTCCATGGCTGGGGTCGCTCTCCTGGCGGAGGCGCTGCATAGCTTGGCCGGGCAAGCCCGGTCCACCCGCAGGGAACGGTCGTCTTGGCCTGCCGTCTTTCGCGCCCGGGTTGTGGCCGGGCTATTTCAAAGCGGCCGTGCGCAGTCTAGAGCGTGGCTTTTTGCGGCCGATGACGGCAGGGAGACGAGCGCGATGGACGTCATCATGCCAAAGGAGACTGGGTCAGCTGTGCGCCCTGGCTCGGGATTGGGCGGGCACGTTGCCCTGGCGGCAATCGCCGGCTTGCTCGATGGCGATGTGAACCGGCGCCTCAACCACCGCACGCCCGAGGCCTGGACCGAACTCATGGATGTGGCGATCACGCTCATCGGCCTGATCGAACCGGCGGAGCGCGAGTTTCTCATCAGCGACCTCCGTGAGCGGATCGCGGTGCATTCCGGGCAGGGCCACGCGCCGCTGCTGCAAGCCTGTGGCGCACTGCTGTTCGCCACCATCCGGCGGGCGGCCGAGGATGCGACGGCGGCGGGCGACGCAGCTGCCCTGGCCGCGGCGCTGGGCCATCTCCTCGCCCTGACGGTGCGCGAGGTCTACGACGTGGCCGCCTACCAGCAACTATTGCAGGACGGCCTGCAGTGGTTCTGGGACGATCTTGACCGGCCGGCGGACATCCTGCGTGACGCGGTGGGCGATGCGATCATACGCTGGGCCGCGGTTGATCAGCCGATGCTCGCGCTGATGGGTTCACTGGGTGATTTCTTCAATTTCTCGGTGTTCCGGTTCGAGCCCTCGCCGGTCCGGCAGTGCAAGCTGGCCATGGCGCCGATGGCTGCGCTGGGCGAGGCCATGGCGCGCAGCGCGCTGCCGGGCCGGCCGACCGCGCGGCCGGTGCCCACCCGCGGCGGTGTCATCCCTGTCGGCTACCTGGCGATGGGTGCCGACCCGAAAGACGCGTTGACGATCCCGCTCGGGCACATCGCGTCGATCCTGACCGCGCTGCCCGGCCGGTTCCGCTTCTCGGTCTTCGCCTGGGGCAACATCGATCCTGTTTTTCTCGACAAACTGCGGGAGATGGGGGCCGAGTGCCATGAGGTGTCGTGGCGCACGCTATCGAGCTTCGTGGCGCATATCGTCGAAATCGAACGCCTGCTGCGGCACGACCCGGTGTCGGTGCTGATATCGGACGTAAATTACAGCCTGCCAACGGCGCTGTTCGCCCGCCGCGCCGCGCCCGTGCAGATCTTCCTGCAGGGTGGCATGGCGGTTTGGCCGGTGCCCAACCTCGATGCCGTCTACAACAGCTGGGGCAGCGACCCGGTTCAGGCGGGCTGGGGCGAGGCCCGTGTGCAGTACTTCGCCACACCTTGGGACCTGAATGCGCTCAACCCGCCGGTACGGCCCGAGGAGGTGGCCCGTGAGGGTGCTTCCATGCCGCAGGGCTTCCGCCTGATCGGCACGTATTGCAGGCTGATGAAGATCACCGAGCCATTCCTGCGGGCCGTCGAGCGCATCCTGCTTGCCTGCCCGGACGTGGCCTTTGTGGTGGGCGGCAGCGGTGACAACCCGTCGATCCGCGCCTTCATCGCGGGCAGCCCGGCCAGGGCGCGGATGTGCGTGGTCGAACGCTACGTGTCGGGGCATAGCTGGGGGCGCCTGCTCGAATTGTTCCTCGATACGTGGCCCCTGACCGGGGGGGAAAGCGTGCGTGAGACCCTGGCCAAGGGCTGCCCTGTCGTGGCCCTTCACAGCGACGAGATGCCCGCACTAGACCTGCAGCGCGACCCGGCCCTGCTGGCCATGGACTGGGATGGGTTCGTGGCCCATTCCGTCCGGCTGCTGCAAAGCCCCGACGAGATGCTGGCGGCCCGCCGGCGCGCCGCCGAATTCGCTGGCCGCTGGGCCGACCCGACGACCTTCAGGGATTTTCTGGTGAATTCGATCGAGATGCTGGTGGACGAACGGCGGCCGGCGGTGCGGGCCGAGCAGGCAGCCGCCCTGTTGTCCCTGCGGGACGCGAAGTTGGAGGGGGCGGCGGCCCGGCTTATGCAGGAGCAGCTGGAAGCGGCGGAAGCGCTGCATCAGGCCCTGCACGAGGAGGAACCGCGGGCGACGCTCCCCAACCCCACAGCCTGTCCGCAATCCGATCCGCGCAGCCGCGAGTTCGAGTTGCTGGACGAAGCTCAGTCGCTGCTGCATGAGCAGGACCGCATGGCCGCCGAAATCGGTTTGCTCCGGCAGGAGATGGGCTGGCTGACCAGGGAGCTGGATCGCACACGTGGTTCGATGCGCAGTTTTCTGCCGCACTACCTTCCCCGGCTGAGCCAGCATGTTCGCAAGCGCTTGTGGCGCGGCGGCCCGCGCGCTGACCTGGGTTGACCGGGATAACAGAGAAACAATGAACGAACATATCCCCTTCGGCAAACCGGCCATCGTCGGCCGGGAGCTGGAATACATCGCCCAGGCGATCGCGCAGGGCACCATCGCCGGCGGCGGGCCGTTCATGAAGCGGTGCGAGGCATGGTTGGAGGAAGCGCTGCCGGCGCGGCGCGCCCTGCTGGCGCATAGCTGCACCGCGGCGCTGGAAATGGCGGCCATCCTGTCCGGCGTCGGGCCGGGGGATGAAGTCATCATGCCGTCCTTCACCTTCTCGGCCCCCGCCACCGCCTTCGTGCTGCGCGGTGCGACGCCGGTATTCGTCGACATCCGCGCCGACACGCTCAACATCGATGAGACGCTGATTGAGGCCGCGATAACGCCGCGCACCCGCGCGATCGTGCCGGTGCACTACGCCGGCTTGGCTTGCGAGATGGACCCGATCCTGGCCATCGCCGAACGGCACGGGCTGCTTGTGATCGAGGATGCCGCCCAGGCCCATCTGTCACACTACAAGGGCCGTCCGCTGGGCACCCTTGGCCACATGGGCTGCCTGAGCTTCCACGAGACCAAGAACATTGTCTCGGGCGAGGGCGGCGCATTGCTGATCAACGACCCGCGCTTCTTCGACCGGGCGGAAATCATCCGGGAGAAAGGCACCGACCGCAGCCGTTTCTTCCGCGGCCAGGTGGATAAATACACCTGGCAGGACATCGGCTCCTCCTACTGCCCGGGCGAGATCGTCAGCGCCTTCCTCTATGCCCAGTTCGAACATGCGGACGCGATCTGCATCCGCCGCCGGGCGTTGTATGACCAGTATCGCGCCGGTCTGGCCGGGCTGGCAGCAATCGCCATCCCGAACGCCACGGGCGCGGAGGCCAATGGCCACATCTTCTGGCTGTTACTGCGCGACGAACCGACGCGGGCGCGGCTGATCGCGCATCTGGCGGGCGAGAACATCAATGCCGTCTTCCACTACGTGCCGCTGCATTCGGCGCCGGCCGGCCTGCGATTCGGGCGCGTTGCGGGGGAGGCGCTGCCGGTGACGGAGGGCGTCAGCGCGCGGCTTCTCCGGTTGCCGCTCTATCTTGAGATGACCGATGCGGACGTGGCGCGGGTCGTGGCGTCGGTCGGCCGTTTCTTCGGCCGGAATGCCTGATGCGGGTCGCCATCATTCAGTCCTGTTACATTCCTTGGCGGGGATACTTCGCCATCATCGCCCGCAGCGACGCCTTCATTTTTCTCGACAGCGTGCAGTTCACCCGGCGCGACTGGCGCAGCCGCAACCGCATCAAGACGGCGCAGGGGCCACTGTGGCTGTCGGTGCCGGTGCGCCAGAAGGGGCAGTATCACGCGCCGATCGACGCCGTGGAGCTGGCCGAACCTGGCTGGGCTGAGACGCATCTGCGCAGCATCGCCTCCGCCTATCGCCGGGCCGCGCATTTCGACGCGGTCTTTCCGGCGATCGAGGCGGCCTATGCGCAGGCGGCGTCGCAGCCCCTGCTATCCGTCGCCAACCAGATCCTGACGGCCGCGCTGTGCCGGTTGCTCGCGATTGCGACGCCTCTGATGCGCGACGTGGACCTTTTGCCGCGTGCGCAACTCGAAGCCCTCGACCCCACCGCGCGGCTGGCCGAGCTGGCGGCCAAGGCCGGGGCGGATGAATATCTCTCCGGCCCCGCCGCACGCAGCTACCTGGACGAAAACGTGTTCGCCGTGCGCGGCATGGCGGTAGGCTGGATGGATTACACGGGGCTGCCGGAATACCCGCAGCTTTGGGGCGCGTTCGACCCGGCGCTGTCGGTGATCGACGCGCTACTGAACCTGGGGCCCGCCGGGGCGCGGGCCGCCACGCTGGGAGAGCCATCATGACAAATCCCGCAAGCTATGGGCTGACTCAGGCGGCGACCGCGACGCCGCATTCCCTGGCGCTGGAGGAACTCGCCCGCAACGGCTTCACCATTCTGACGGAGGCACTGAGCCCGGGCCAGACGGCGACCATGCGCGATGCGCTGGACGCGGTGTTGGCAGCGCAGACCGCGCGCTTCGGCGCCGAGCGGCTGGCCGCGATAGGCGATGCGGGTCAGGCGCGGGCCTTGCTGGAGGAAGCGCCGATATTCCTCGACATCCTGCAGGTCGCCGCCCTGGAAGCGTTGGTCGAGGCGTTGCTTGGCCCTGCCGCCCTGGTCATGCAGCAGAACGGCATCGCCATGCCGCCGCAGGGTGCTGCGCATCATCAGCAAAGCTGGCACCGTGACCTGCCATATCAAAGCTGGGTGGCCAGCAAGCCTCTCGCGCTCGGCGCCCTGGCGGTGCTCGATGACTTCACCGCGGTCAGCGGCGCCACCTTCTTCCTGCCCGGCTCGCAGTCGCAGCCTGATTTCCCGTCTGCCGCCTATGCCGCGCGGTGGGCACACCAGGCCATCACGCCGTCCGGAAGCATCGTGGTGTTCGACGCCATGTGCTTCCACAGCGGCGGGGTCAATCGCGGCCACGCGCCCCGCCGCGCGGTGAACACGCTGTTCGGCATTCCGCTGCTGGCGCAGCAGATCGCCTTCGCCGACCGGCCGGGGCTGGACCCGAAGATGCGCCAGCGACTGGGGCTGGACTACGCGCCGCAGCCCGGCGTCGATGCCTGGCGTGAGGGGCGCCACCGCCGCCTCGCCTCCCGCACGGCATGAGCAACGCCATCCACGCCGCCGTCGCCGCCTATTACGACGCAGCACTCGCCGAGCATGGCCCGACCGCGCGCGGCGTGGACTGGAAAGATGACGCATCGCACCTGCTGCGCCACGCCCAGTTTCTTCGCCTGGTGGCGGACGATCCTGATGCCTCGGTGCTCGATCTGGGGTGCGGCTATGGCGACTTCCTGGGCGTGCTGCGCGCGGCTGGGCATCGCGGCCGCTATGTCGGCTGCGACGTGGCGCCCGGCATGGTCGCCGCCGCCCGCGCACTGCATGGCGAAGGGCCGGACCGTGCCTGGCACCTGGGCGCGACGCCGCTGGAAGCTTGCGACTACGCCATCGCCAGCGGCATCCTCAACGTCCGCCGCGGCGCCGATGCGGCGGCCTGGGCCGCTTATGTGGAGAGCGTGATCGCTACCCTGGCGGCGCATGGGCGCAAGGGCTTTGGCTTCAACATGCTGTCGCTGTCTTCGGATCCCGCTCGGCGGCGGGCCGACCTGCACTACGCCTCGCCCGCCGCGACGCTGCAACAATGCCTGGACCGGTTTGGCCGGCACGCGGCGTTGCTGCAGGATTATGGGCTGTGGGAATTCACCATGCTGGTGCGACGGGATTAGGGAACCGGGGCCTTTGGCGTCAGGGCTCGCCCAACCGCTCCGCCAACGCCTGTTCCAGCCAGTCATGCAGGCTTAGCCCGGCGGCGGCCGCGGCCTGGGATACCCGCGCCCGGGTCTGCGGCGTCACCGCCTCCAACGCGCCGTGATGGCGCGTGAACATCGTACCGCCGCGGCGGCCCTGATGGGGTACATGCGGGTCCAGCGCCGGCAGCCCCTCGCCCACGGTAAACTCGATCACCCAGAAGCAGTTGGCCAGCACCCAGCACAGGCTGACATCACGCGCCGCCGGCGGCAGCAGCCCGATGGGCGCCGGGCGGCCCCATAGCGGGTTGTTGCCGATGACCATCGCCGCGAAATCGGTGCCGTGGAGCCAGGGTGCCAGCCCCTCATCGCCGACCACGACGCGGCCGCCGGGGCGCACCACCCGGGCCATCTCGGCGATGCCACTACCGATATCGTCGTACAGATTTATGCCGCCGAAATGATATGCCGCGTCGAAGGCGCCATCGGCATAGGGCAGGTGGGCGGCGTCGCCCACCGAGAGGGTAAGCTGGCCACGGCGGGCCGGCATTTCGCGCCGCCACAGCGCATCGGCCGCGGCCACCATAGCCGCAGACAAATCCTGCGCATGGGCCTCCCCCGCGTCGCCGAGCATGTCGAGGATTGCCGGCACGTCGTCGCCCAGGCCGCAGCCGGTGACGAGCGCTGCCTGACCGGGCGCCAGCCGCAACCTGGCCGCCAGATCGCGTCGGAATGCCGCCTCATCCTGTTGGCACGTCGCAAAGAGCCAATCCAGGAAGTTGCGATACATGGCGGTTGCGGCGGCCGTGTCGTACATGGCCAACGACGCCCGCTGGCCCTCGCCGGCGTCGGCCGGGCTGAGGAAGTCGGGAACTTCCGCGCAGCCATGCAGCCAGGGGTAGATCCGGCCATCGGCGCGCAGCAGCCCTTCCGGCCCGGCGGTCAGCGCCGCGCCGGTTTGTGGGCAGCGGAACGGAATGCGCGGCATGATCATTCTCTTGGCTCCCATACCGCCAGGCCAATGCCGCCAGCGCCGTAGCCCTGGCCGTTATACAGCAGCCACCGCCGCCCCGCTGCCTCGAAGACGCCAGGATAGGTGACCGCGCCGCCTTCCCACCCATCGGGCTGCGGCTCCAGCAGCGCGTCATCATCGCGCAGCCATGTCTCGAGATCGGCCGACCTGGCATGACCGAGGCGGTAGGGGCGGGCGGTCCGGCGGGCGAACCACATCTCGGCGCCCCCCGTGCCCAACACGATCGAGGGACGGACCAGCGCGATTTCATCAGACAGCGGCGCCAGGACGAGGCCGGAGCCGCGCTGCCAGTGAATGCCGTCGACGCTGCGCGCGGCGCGGAGCACATGGTGCATCTCGGAGAGTTCCGCGCTCCAGGCCAGGCTGGTGCCGTACCACATGCGCCAGTCGGCCGGGCCAAGCCGCAGCACGCAGGGGTAGGAAAGGGTATAGGGATCGACGGTGTCGCGATCCATGATCGGGCCGGCCGAGTAGCGCTCGAACCGCCCCGCGGCGGCATCGCCCACCGCCAGGCCGATGGCGTTGCGCCAGGGCACGCTGCCGCCGACGTTCCAGCCCATGTAGTAGATGCGGTCACCCTGAGGGTGGCGAACCACGCAGCCCATGCCGCAGCCGGCATCATCGAAACTACCGATGGCGCCGGGGGCCAGCACCGGCTGGGGTGCCACCTCTTCGACCCGGGGAGCGTCGCCCAGCCGCAGCACCAGGCTGCCGATGCTGGAGCGGTTCGACGCGTCGCGGCCGCTGAAGAAGATGCGTGCCAGATCGCCGCCCAGATCGAAGCCGACCGGCAGTGCCGCATGGGTGAGGAGGGCAGGGTGGTGACCGGAAGGTTGCCAGACCAGGCCAAGGCGGCGCCAGTGCATGCCGGTCAAATTCGCCGCAGCCGATGACTGGGAACCCTGGAGATTTCCGTGCCGCCAGGCGCCATCACCGATCCATCAGGGACGTCGGCCAAAACCAGTGCGCCCGCACCGATCACGCAATCGGCGCCGATGGTGACATGGTCGCGGATGGTGACGTTCACGCCCACGAAGCTACGTGGCCCAATACTGACACCGCCCGAGATCACCACATGTGAGGCGATGAAACAGTCCTCGGCGATGCGGCTGTGATGGCCGATGTGATTGCCGCTCCAGAGCGTCACGTTGCGGCCGATCTGGGCAAAGGGCTGGATGGTATTGTCTTCGAGAATGAACTGGTTTTCGTCGGCGACGAAGGTGCTGAACAGGGTGGCGCGGCTGCTGACATAATGCGCGAGGCTGTAGCCGCGGGCCTGCGCGGCATCGACCCGGGCCCGGCGCAGCTTGTTGAGGCCGGTGTAGGAGACCGCAACGAAAAGGTCGTACGCCTCGGGCGGGAATTGCTGCTCGAGGCTCTCGAATGCGACTGAGGGGCGGCCCAGGAAGGTGTTCGATTGCAGGAACGCCGAATCCACGGCGAAGCCCGCAACGGTCCTCCGCGCATCCTCTCTCAGGTAAAGATCAGCCAGTTCGGCGATCGGGCCGGTGCCGAAGATTACTACGTCTCTCAATCGTCGGGTCGCCTTGTTAATGGATTGGTGAGCGAGCTGTAGCACCAAAGCGGCGGATTGACGCTCCTGGGTTCCACGGCCCGCCGCGAGCGGGCGTCGCGGCTTCGTGAAGTGGAATGCGGGGACATGCAAGCAGCCTGATGTGCTGTCGGCGCGCTGGTCGCCGGCCATCGGGTTTCTTCACGCCCGAGCCGCTGAAGGCCATCGACGTGTCGTGCGGCCTGCGAGATAGACATAAGCCGTGACGTGGGTGCGGCAGGGCAACCCGATACACTTGTCGGCGTTGCCAGTCTGAACACGCCAGGGAGCGGGAACGATATCGCTGTACTCTGCCAGTTGCGGGGGCCAAGGCCTCCAGCCATCCGGAACGACAAACATCCAACGCCTGCCCGTATGCTGCGGCGCCAGGGTGGAGGCAGTAGGACAGGGGTGGCCTGCCACCTTCAGTGCCGCTGCCTGGCAAAGCACATCGCGCACCGGGGGTGACGCCCAATAACCTCGCCCGTTCCATCGTGGCGAAGTCCACGCTCAAGTCGCTATTCCATACCGAAACTGTAGGATACTGATCATGTCCTTCCCAGCTGCTCCGGCCCTGGTTGACGCGTCCGTTCCCTGCGCCTCATGCGGTGCCCGGCTGGACGCCAGGTGTGGCGCCATGGCCGATCCGCACCTGGACCACCTGGCGGCCCTGGCGCTTCGTCAGACGGTTGCGGCCGGCGCGGAGTTCATGGCGGAAGGCGAGCCGGCGGAGCATGTATTCGGCCTGACATGCGGGACGGCACGCCTGTTCAAGCTGCTGCCTGATGGCCGGCGCCAGGTGCTGGGCTTTGCCCGGGCGGGACAGTTCCTGGGCCTCGCTTCGTGCCGGACCTATACCGTCTCGGCCGAGGCAGTGGAGCCGGTGCACCTGCATCGCCTGCCAAGGAGCCGGCTGCGAGGATTGCTGGACCAATACCCCATGCTGGAACGCTGGTTGCTGGAAACCGCCGCCTACGAGCTTTCCATCGCGCAGGAGCAGATGATGCTGCTGGGCCGCAAGACGGCACGCGAGCGAGTGGCGTCCTTTCTGGTTGGCTGGGCGGCTGGCGGCCGGCCCTGCGTGCCACCACTGTCGCATCTCCACCTGCCGATGCCGCGGGGCGATATTGCCGACTACCTGGGCCTGACCATTGAAACGGTAAGCCGTACCCTGACCCGCCTACGCATCGAGGGTCTGCTGGCGATCCCGTCTCCGTCCGAAATCGAGGTACTGCGCCCGGTGGCGCTGGCGGCCATCGCCGGATGCAACTCCAGCCCGACCGACATGATGAGGTGCGATGAGGAGCGGAGACAGCTGCATCCTGGCTTGGGTTTGGGGGCAGGGGCATGATTTCCCTGCTGTGGCTGATCCCCGTCACCCTGGCGCTCGGCCTTGCCGGGTTGTGGGTGTTTTCCTGGACGGTCAGCTCCGGGCAATATGAAGACCTCGATGCGGCAAAGCATCGCATTCTGGATGATGACGGCTAAGGCTCGCTACAGTCGCAGGCTGCCGTTGGCGATCGCGCCGGCGCTGCGGGCCTGCACCGCGATCTCCCAGCTGCCGCCACCCGGCGGCGTGACGAGCGCGCGCCAGGCACCCTCCGGCGCGGGTTCGAATGTCAGTGCTTGATCGTCGCGGGCATGGGTTGCCCGGCGAAGGGTGCCGCTGACCTCATCGGCGGCAGCGGGTTGCCCGTCGGGGCCGCGCAGCCTGGCCTCAACGATCACACCCGCCGGACCGCGGTTGATGATACGCAGTTCCAGCACCGGCGCCGGGCCGACCGGCAGGATGTAGGAACCGGCCAGCCGCTGCGGCGCCCCCGCGACCAAGCCCGGATCGCTGCGCACGGCAATCACCGACATCACCACCCCGCCCAGCAGGAACGCCCCGAAACCCGCGCCGAAGCTCCAAGGGATCCAGGCGTCCTTGCCGCCCGGCAGCTTCATTCGCCACCGCCGAAGCTGCGGACATAGACCACCAGTTTGCGGATGGCGTCTGTCCCCAGCCTGGCGCCGAACACCGGCATCACCCCAGCGCGCGCCGCATGGATGGAGGTGAAAACCGCCTGTTGCGAATTGCCGTACAACCAGATCTGGTCCGTCAGGTTCGGTGCGCCAAGCTCCTGATTGCCCTCGCCGCGCTCGCCGTGGCAGCTCGTGCAATTCTCGGCGAAAACAGGTGCTGCGCGCGTCGCGGCCGCGGCATCGTGCGGCATGCCGGAAAGGCTCCAGACATGCTGCACCATGTCGAGGATCTGTGGCCGCTGGAGCATGCCCATCCGGCCGAAGGCCGGCATCTGCGAGAGGCGCGTCGGCTCATGATCGGGCCAGCGAATACCGACCTGCAACGAATGCTCTATCGCCTCCGGCGTGCCGCCCCATAGCCAGTCGCGGTCGGCGAGGTTGGGGAAGCCGATATTGCCGCGGCCCTCGCGGCCATGGCAGGCGGCGCAGTGGGTCGCGAAGGCGGAGGTGGCGGCGGCGACGGCATAGCCACGCAGCGCCGGATCGGCCTCGATCTCGGTATAGCTGGCGCGTTCGAACCGGCCCTGAATGGAGGGTTCATGCGCCGCCGCGCGCCCGGCATCGGCGACCAGTGCGGCGCGTGAGCTCCAGCCCAGCAGGCCGACCCGGCTGCTGTCACCGCCATGCGACAGGAAAGGGATGCTCGGATAGGCGACGAGCACCCAGAGGCAAGCAATGAAAGTGGTTATATAGATCACCGTCCAGATACGCGGCGGGTTGGAGTCCAGCTCGCGGATGCCGTCGAAGGAAAGGGGCCCGTGCCGCTCGGGCGCGTTTGGGTCGACCTCAGGCGCGCCCGTGGCGGGGTCGGGCAGCGGCGGGCCGGGCAGTGGGAAGCCGGGGGTGGAAGATGTCATGGGCGGTCCTCCGAGCGGGCATCGTCCTCACGCAGAATGTCGAGCCCCTGGGCGCGGGTCTGCCGGCGGCCGCCTGGCGAGACCAGCCACACGACGATGCCGACGAAGACGGCGATGAAGATCAGCATCGTGGTGACGCGCAGCGCGGTGACGAAATCGACGCCGAGGAAAGGGATTTGCATCGCGGCGCTATCGCAGCATCGCAGGGTCGGGCTGGCGCCAGTCGAACTGCGCCAGAGTGCCGAGCATCTGCATGTAGGCCACGAGTGCCGTCATCTCGGTGGGCCGCGCCGATGCGTCGAAGGCACGCTGAGCCGCGCCCGGGTAGCGGGCCAGGAAGCCGGCGCCATCCGCGTCCGGGTTGGCCTGCGTCAGCATGTCGGCGGCGGCGTTGGCCACCTGCTCGTCCGAGTAGGGCACGCCGAGGCGGCGATTGGTGAGGACGTGGCGGGCATAAACCTGCGGGTCCAGCGGCGCGCGGGCGAGGAAGGCGTAGGGCGGCATGATGCTGGCGGGAACCACCTCGCGCGGGTTCATCAGGTGCCGCACATGCCATTCGTCGGAGTACCGGCCGCCGATACGGGCCAGGTCTGGCCCGGTGCGTTTGCTGCCCCACTGGAAGGGGTGGTCGAAGGCGCTTTCGGCCGCGAGGCTGTAGGCGCCGTAGCGCTCGACCTCGTCGCGGAAGGGTCGGATTTGCTGGCTGTGGCAGCCATAACAGCCCTCGCGCAGATAGATCGCCCGGCCGGCGAGTTCGAGCGGGGTGTAGGGGCGCATGCCGCGCACCGGCTCCACCGTGTTCTCGATCGCAAAGAGCGGCGCGATCTCGACCAGGCCGCCCACTGAGCAGACGCCCAGGATGGCGAAGACGAAGACCAGGGCGCGGCGTTCGATGCGGCCATGCAGGTCAACGAAGCGGCGACGGGGTTGCTGTGCCATCGCCGTTACTCCGCCGCCGCCGGGAGGGGTGACACGGCACGTGCCACGGGCACCTCGCTTACCGTGCGAATGATGTTCCAGATCATGACTAGGAAGCCTGACAGGTAGAGCAGGCCGCCCAGCAGGCGGACCACGTAATAGGGCTGGCTGGCCACCACGCTGTCGAGGAAGGAGTAGCGCAGAAAACCCAGTTCCGTGTAGGCGCGCCACATCAGCCCCTGCAGCACGCCCGAGCCCCACATGGCCGTGACGTAAAGCATGATGCCAGCGAGCCCGAGCCAGAAATGCCACTCGATGGCGGCGCGGGAATACATCCGCTCGCGCCCCCACAGCTTCGGCACCAGGTAGTACATCGCGCCGAAGACGATGAAGCCGTTCCAGCCCAGCGCCCCGGAATGCACGTGGCTGATGGTCCAGTCGGTATAGTGCGACAGGCCGTTGATGGTGCGGATGCCCATCAGCGGCCCCTCAAAGGTGGCGACGCCGTAGAACAGCACCGCGGTGATCATGAAGCGCAGGATCGGGTCGGTCCGCAGCAGATCCCAGCGGCCGGACACCGTCATGAAGCCGTTGAGCGTGCTGGCCCAGGACGGCATCCACAGCATGATGGTGAACGCCATCCCCAGCGTCTGCACCCAGTCGGGCAGGGAGGTGAAATGCAGGTGGTGCGGCCCCGCCCACATGTACATGAACACCAGCGACCAGAACGAGATGATCGACAGCCGATAGGACCAGATCGGCGCGCCGGCCTGCTTGGGCAGGAAGTAGTACATGATGCCCAGGAAGCCCGCGGTGAGAAAGAAGCCCACCGCATTGTGCCCATACCACCACTGCGTCATCGCATCCTGCACGCCAGAGAAAAGCGAGTAGGATTTCGCGCCGTTCCACTGCACCGGCAGGGCCAGGTTGTTCACCACATGCAGCACGGTGACGGTGACGATCATCGACAGCGTGAACCAGTTGGCGACATAAATGTGCGGTTCTTTCCGGCGCATCAGGGTGCCGATGAAGATGCCGCCATAGGTCAGCCAGACCACGGCCAGCCACAGGTCGGTCATCCATTCCGGTTCGGCGTATTCGCGCCCGGCGGTCACGCCCATGACATAGCCCAGCGCCGCCATGACGATGAACAGTTGGTAGCCCCAGAACATGAATTCGGCGGCGAAACGGCCGGGCAGGCGGACCCGGCAGGTGCGCTGCACGACGTAGAGCGAGGTGCCGATCAGGGCATTGCCGCCGAAGGCGAAGACGACGCCGCTGGTGTGCAGCGGCCGCAGCCGTCCGAAGGTAGTCCAGGGCAGATCAAGGTTCAGCGCGGGGAAGATGAGCTGCGCCGCGATGAAGGCGCCGGCGGCCATGCCGACCACGCCCCAGAACAGGGTGGCGATGACGAATAGTCGCACGACGTCGTCATCGTAACCCACCGCCGTGGCATGGGCCGCCGGGCTGTTGGCAGCCATCATCGTCGCGCTCATCGCAGGCCTCCAGGCTTCCCGATACCCATGGCAGGGACGATGACGGCGCGTCTTGATCTGGATCAACGACCGCGGCCGAAACCGGTGCGATGCTCCCGACGCTGACAGGAGGCATCGATGCACGAACAGAATCGACGGGACCAGGGTAGCGACCGCGGCATGCTGCTGCGCTGGGGTGTGCTGGTCGTGCTGCTGGGCATCGGCGGGCTGCTGCTGGCATCGCGGGCGGCCGATGCCTACACCGAGGCGGTCGGCTTCCTGCTCACCGGCTTCGGGCTGCTGCTGGGGTTCCGCCTGGCACTCCGGGTCTCGTCATGAGCGATATGTTGAAGCCCCGTCCGGCGGAGGACGCGCCGGTCGGCTCGGCGGTTGATCCGGCCAGCGCCACGGTTGAACTGGGCGCGGTCGGCCCTGCGATCCAGCGGGATGTGCCGCTGACGGCGCCGTTTGGCTGGCTTGCCTCGGGCCTGCGCGATCTGCGCCGAAACCCTGGCCCATCCTTGTTTGTGGGGGCGGTTTGCACCCTGGTGAGCTGGCTGCTGGTCGGCGCCATGAACTATCTTGAATATGCGGTGCTGATCCTGCCACTGACGGCGGGCTTCATGTTCGCGGCGCCTATCCTGGCGATCGGGCTGTATGAAGGCAGCCGGCGGATCGAGGCGGGCGAGGCGCCGGGCTATGGCGCGACCCACGCCGCATGGGCGCGCAACCGCTTCGGCATCGCCTTTATGGGCATTCTACTGATGATGTTCCTCTATGGCTGGCTGCGGGTGGCAACGTTGCTGTTCGCGCTGTTCTTCGGCCTGGTGACGCCGCCGCTGGAGCAGGTCTTCACCCGGGCCTTCCTCTCGCCGGAGACGATCCTTTACGGCGCCATCGGCACCCTCATCGGGGCGGTTCTGGCGGCCATCGTGTTCGGCCTGACCGCGGTCAGCCTGCCGATGCTGGTGGACCGGCGGGTGGATGCGGTGACGGCCGCCGCGACCAGCATGCGGGCGATGCTCGCGAACCCGATGACGGCGGTGGTGTGGGGCTTGTGCATCGCGGTCATCACCTTCGTGGCGGCGCTACCGGCGTTTCTGGGTTTCATCGTGGCGGTGCCGCTGGTCGGCCACGCCACCTGGCATGCCTATCGCGCGCTGGTGGTGGCGGCCGAACCGGGGTGATGGACTTTCTCGCGCTGTGCCTGAACGACCCCGCGGCGCTGACGGCGGGGGGCGGGCTGCCGGTGCTGATGGGCGCCATGCTGGTGGCCGGGCTGGCCGGTGGCGTTACCCATTGCGCCGGGATGTGCGCGCCCTTTGTGTTGGCCCAGGGCGCCGCCCGGGCTGGAATGGGAGGCGCCGCCCGAGCTGGAATGGGAGGCGCCGCACGGGCTGGAGTGGGGGGCGCCGCCCGGGCTGGGATGGGAGGCGCCGCCCGGGCTGGAATGGGCGGCGGCGGCACACTGGCCCGGCTCTCAGGGGCCGCGTTGTTGCCGTATCACCTCGGGCGGGGGCTGGGTTATGCCGCATTGGGCGCGTTGGTGGGGGGCGCGGCTGGGGTGGTGACGCTGGCGGGTAGCGGGGCGCGACCCTGGCTGGCCGTGCCGCTGCTGGCGGCCGCGGTGGCCATGCTGGCCCAGGGCCTCAGGCGGCTTGGTGCCGCCACGCCGGCCTGGGCCGCGCGCATGCCGGTACCTCGGCTGCCGGCCGGCATAACGCGAGCGGTCGGCCGGCTGCTGGCCGCGCCGGTCGGGTGGCGCGGCGTGGTGCTGGGCGTGTTGTTGTCGGGCCTGCCCTGCGGGCTGCTGTACGGCGCGTTGCTGGGGGCCGCGGCGGCGGGGAGCGCGCTGGGCGGGGCGCTGGCGATGGCGGCCTTCGTGGCCGGGACCGTGCCGGCACTGGTCGGCGTGGGGTGGCTGGGCCGGATTTTCGCCCGGCGCTTCGGAACCGTTCTGCAGCCGGCGGCGGCGGCGTTGTTCCTGCTCAACGCCGCGGTGCTGGGGATGATGGCGGCGCAGGTGGGCGGCCTGGCGTGAACCAAACCCTGCGGATCACCATACCCTGCGAACATTGCGGCGCGCCGGTGCCGCCGGGTGGCGGTGCGTTCTGCTGCGTGGGTTGCGAAGCCGCGCGCGGCCTGGTGTCAGGCCTCGGCCTCGATGCCTTTTATCGCCGGCGCCCCGCCGCCCCTGGCGCGCAGCGCCCTGAGCCGGACGCCCCGCCGCCACCGCTGGCAAGCCATGCCCTGCCCGATGGCGCAGATGCCCACACGCTGGA
>JACMRO010000174.1 GCA_014376425.1 Rubritepida sp. | reverse complement strand
GCCATGCAGGACGCGAATTACGATCCGCCGTTCAGCGACTTCAACCTGGTGCTGGACAACCACGGCACAGCCACCAACGTGACTGTAGCGCGCAGCACCGCGCACATAAAATTTCGCTACAGCCGCGCGGTGGACCCGCAGCCGGTGCTGGACGTGGTGCGGCTGGCGGCCCGCCGCGCCGGCATCACGCTGACGGAGGCGCGGGAGGGAAATCCGCCCGAACTACCCTTGGACCACCCGCTGGTCGCGCGCGCCGTGCGCCACACTAACCGCCCCGCCGGCACCGCCCCCTATGGCACGGACGCGTCGGAGCTGCAGGATCTGGCGCCCTGCGTCATCCTGGGCCCGGGCGGGATCGCCACGGCGCATACGCCACATGAATGCGTGGCGCTGGCCGATCTCGAAGCGGCGTGCGAGCTTTTTGGTCGTCTATTGCAGGATACCCCATGATCGATTTCGCCTCGCTGGATCCGCTGGTCCGGCCCCGCTCCATCGCGATTATCGGTGCGTCCGACGATCCCACGCGGATCGGCGGGCGTCCCATCGCCTACATGTTGAACCAGCATTTTCAGGGCGTGATCTATCCGGTCAATCCGAAGCGCGATGTGGTCCAGGGCCTTACCGCCTACTCGGATGTGGCGTCGCTGCCAGGCGTGCCCGACGTTGGACTCATCGCGGTCGCCGGCGATGCGGCTATGACGGCTGTGGAAGAATTGGGCCGGCGCGGTTGCAAGGGCATCATCATGTTCACCGCGGGCTTCGCGGAAATGGACGAGGCAGGTGCTGCCAGGCAGGAAGAGCTGGTCCGCATCGTGCGCCGCCATGGAATGCGCATGCTGGGGCCGAATTGCCTTGGGCTGTTCAACGCGGCAATCGGCTTCTACCCGATCTTCTCCTCGAGCTTTGAAACCGGTTGGCCCTTGCCAGGCCGCATCGGTATCGCTTCGCAATCCGGTGCCTACGGCACGCATGTCTATTCGGTGGCGCGCAACCGTTTCCTGGGCACGCCGGTCTGCATCACCACCGGAAACGAGGCCGATGTGACGCTGGGCGACGTATTGGGCTGGATGGCGCAGGCCGACGAAGTCGATGTGATCTGTGCGTATGCCGAGGGTATTCGCGAGAGCCAAAAATTCCTCGCCGCGCTGGACCTCGCGCGTAGCAATCGCAAGCCCATCGTGATGATGAAGGTGGGCCGCAGCGCACTGGGTGGTGAGGCCGCAAAGTCGCACACCGCCTCCATCGCCGGCGATGATGCAGTCACCGATGCGGTGCTGCGCGAATTCGGTGTGCTGCGGGCGCGCAACACCGAGGAGGCACTGGACATCGCCTATGCGGCTACACGGCGCATCTACCCAGTGCACAACACGCTTGGCGTGCTGACGGTAAGCGGCGGTGCGGGCGTGCTCATCTCCGACGCGGCCGAGGCGCTTGGCTTTGCCATGCCGCCGATGCCCGAGGCGGCGCAGGTGGCCCTGAAGGCGAAGATCGCCTTTTGCGCGCCGCGCAATCCGGTGGATTGCACGGCGCAAACCTTCAACCAGCCAACGCTGATCGGGGAATTCGCGGAAACGCTGGTGGCGGATGGCGGGTACAGTTCCGTCCTGGCATTTTTCACCCAGGCTGGCGGCAGCCGCAGCATGGGGCCGCATATCCGCGAACAGATGACGCAGGTGATGCGACGTCATCCGGACCGGCTGTGGTGCATGTGCGTTATTGCTTCGCCCGAAATCGTGCAGGCCTACCAGGCGGAGGGCTTCCTGGTGTTCGAGGATCCCACCCGGGCGGTTACCGCGCTGCACGCCATGCAGTTTTTTGGCCAGGCTTTCGCGGCAATGCCGGCTTCGAAGCCGGTTCTGCCCACGGTGCTTCTGCCAGCCGCCACACCCAGCGAAGCCGAGGCGAAACGTATCCTCTCAGCAGCCGGCATTCCCTGCGTGCCGGAGGTGGCCTGCGGGGAGGCTGGGGAGGCGGTGCAGGCCGCCAGCGCCATGGGCTTCCCCGTGGTGATGAAGATCCTCTCAGCTGACATCCTGCACAAATCCGAAATAGGGGGGGTGCTGCTGAATGTGGGCGACCCTGATGCCGTGCAGGCCGGCTTCGCGACGCTGGTGGATCGCGCCAAGCTTGCAGCGCCGCATGCCCGCATCGATGGTGTGCTGGTCGCCAAACAGATCCAGGGCGGCGTTGAGATGGCGCTTGGCATCGTGAATGACCCGGTGTTCGGCCCTGTAGCAATGGTGGGGATCGGCGGTATCTTTGTCGAAGTCCTCCGCGACGTCGTGTTCCGCCGCTGTCCTTTTGGGGCCGAGGAAGCGCTGGACATGATCCGCAGCCTTCGCGGATTTCCATTGCTGGAGGGCGCCCGCGGCCAGCCAAAGGCAGATCTGGCGTCGCTTTCATCGACCTTGTCCAAGCTGAGCGCTTTCGCGGTAGCAGCAGGGCCCAGGCTGCGCGGGGTGGACCTCAATCCAGTGTTTGCCATGCCGGATGGGAGCTTCGCCGCCGATGCCGTACTCGACGTAGCGGAGGCCTAGCCACAGCACTGTGGTGTTTTTGCCACATTGTGCGAAACATGCACACAACTGGGTAGCATCTGGCAAAACTGGTGCTAAAACAGGCTCCGGATTGTAGAACTTAGGCAATTCGCTTCCACTTCGGCCGGCTTATTCGGGCTGGTGTGGTCGGAATGCAAAACAGATTGAGGAGAGATAGAATGAGTCTCAAGAAAACCCTGCTGGCCGCGACCGTTCTGTCTCTGCCGCTGGCGGCGCAGGCGCAGCCCGTGACCGGAATTTATGTCGGCGCCGGTGCCGGTGCCAATTGGCGCAATGCCGTCAACCAGAACGGCTTCAACATTCGCAGCGAGAACCCGGGCTGGGTTGGCGTTGGCTCGGTCGGTTACGGCTTTGGCAACGGTTTCCGCGTTGAGGTGGAAGGCAACTACCGCCACAACAGCATCCGTCGCAGCACCTTCACCGGTGGCTTCGTTGGCAGCTCGGGCTCGCTGCGCACCTACGGCGGCATGGTCAATGCGCTGTACGACTTCAGCCTGGCAAGCTTTGGCCTGCCGAACATCAGCCCCTATTTGGGTGCCGGCGTCGGCTACGGCCAGAGCCAGTACAACCGCGTTACCCTCCGCAACGGCGCTATTGGCTTGAGCAGCATCGGCAGCGGCAACGGCAACTTTGCCTACCAGGGCATCGCCGGTATCGCGTTCGGCCTGGGTGACATTGTCCCCGGCTTGGCTCTGACCACCGAGTACCGTTATTACGGCACGCTGGATACGTCGCAGCGCTTCGCAGTCACGGCACCTGGCGTGGCGACGTCTGCTCGCAGCGGTAAGCTGAATAACGGCAACCACGACTTGCTGCTGGGCCTGCGCTACAACTTCGGCGTTGCCCCGGCGGTGATTCCGGCGGTGGTACCGGTCGCACAGGCGCCCGTGGGCGGCGTCGCCCGCACTTACCTGGTGTTCTTTGACTGGAACCGGGCAGACCTGACGCCCCGTGCCCGTGAGATCATTGGCGAGGCGGCCCAGAACAGCCGCACCGCTAGCGTGACCCGCCTGGAAGTCTCCGGCCACGCCGACCGCTCCGGCACCCCGGCTTACAACCAGCGTTTGTCGCAGCGCCGGGCCGAGGCGGTTGCCGCCGACCTGGTGAGCAAGGGTGTGAGCCGCTCGGCCATCAACATCCAGGCGTTCGGCGAGAGCCGGCCTCTGGTTGCGACCGCCGACGGTGTGCGCGAGCCGCAGAACCGCCGCGTGGAAATCGTTCTGCGCTAAGCAGGGTTGAATCACTCGGCTTCGACTGGAAAGGCCGCCCCTCGGGGCGGCCTTTTCTTTTGGGGAGAATTTAGATGAACCAGCTCGAAGCATACGAACGATTTCGCGGCCTCCATGATGCGCCAGGCGCTTTCGTCATGCCCAATCCCTGGGATGGCATGTCGGCCCTGCTGATGAAGCAGGCGGGCTTTGTCGCCATTGGCTCCACCTCCCTGGGTATCGCCTTCGCTGCAGGCTTGCCCGATGCGCGCGCGGCGATCGGCCGCGACACCGCCATCGCCAACGCGGCCATGATGGGCGCCCTGACCGGCCTGCCGGTGAATGGCGATCTGGAGGATGGCTTCGGACCTTCGCCGGAAGATTGCGCGGCCACCGTGGAAGCGGCCATCGCGGCGGGCCTGGCCGGGCTCGGCATTGAGGATACGACGGCCGACCCTGCCGACCCTATACACGGCTTCGACCAGGCAGTGGCAAGGATCCGGCGCGCGGCGTCTGTGGCCCGCGGGCGAATCCTTTTGACCGCGCGGGCCGACAACTTTCTGTTCGGACGACCAGATCTGGACGACACCATACGTCGGCTGGTCGCCTTCGCGGAAGCGGGTGCTGACGTGCTCTACGCGCCCGGATTGCCGGACGAAGCGGCCATCAGTGCTGTGGTGCTGGCCGTGGCGCCCCGGCCGGTCAACATCGTTGTGGGACCGCGGGGCGGTGCGCTTTCGGTGACGGCGCTCTCGGCGCTTGGCGTGAAACGCATATCTTTGGGCGGTGCCCTGTATCGGCGCTGCATGGGCGCGCTATCCGCCACGGCCGAAACCATTCAGGCGGGTGACCTGTCCTTTGCAGGCAAGGTGCCCTCTACGGCCGCCTTGAAGGCGCTGCTGCCGGGAGGGTGACATGGCCAGCTCGGCTGGGCGAATCAGACCGGAAAGCGCCCGTGCTACTTTCCAGGATGCTTTGTGTCACAGATCTGGCGCCGCAGGCTGCTGAATGCCCAGCATCACGCCTGCGTCTGCAACACCAGCGCTCGGCCCCTTGGAGCGAACTCTCATCCTCTCGGGCTCCCCGCCTGGTGGGTTGAGCGACACCATCGCCCATGCCCAGGCGCAATGACTGCGGACTTTGGCCCAGCCTGTCGTGACGGAAAACCGCGGCGGCACGGGCTGTTGCGTGGGTGCCACTACCGCAGCGCGGGCGGTGCCCGTTGGAACCTTCGACACCTGGATCACCAAACCCTTTTGCGGATCGCAACCTAATCCACGGTCCTGATCGTAACTTTGCGCCCATAGACATAATGGGAGGCTGCGATGGGCACAGCTTCGGCCTGGTCTTAACTGCACCATTCTGCGCTCCCTGACGGTGGCAACTGCGGGCATCCCCGGCGCCCACACCCCTCCCGCACTGGCGGCGCTGAGCGTCCAGTTGCGAGCAGCGTCCAAACTTCTCCGGAACGGGGTGCCGGTCCCGTAAAGCACTGAGGCAGGCGTGGCCTGATCCTTAAGCCCCCGCCGCTTGCTCAGCCACCGCGTGCGATGCAACGTGCGTCAGGTGACCGGGGGAACGCGCCGCAGATGATCAACAAGATCGTGCAATCCATGGCGGAGGCGTTGGAGGGGGTGAAGGATGGCTCGACTATTCTCATCGGCGGCTTTGGCAAAGTGGGGCAGCCCGATGCGCTGATCGAGGCATTGATCGAACAGGGCGCGACTGACCTTACCTGCGTGTGCAACAACGCTGGCACCGGCCGCGAGGGCCTGGCCAGGTTGATGGAGTTGCGGCGGGTTCGCAAAATCATCTGCTCGTTTCCCCGCAGCACCGGATCCGTGGTGTTCGAGGAGCTATACAAGGAGGGCAAGATCGAGCTGGAGATCGTGCCGCAGGGCACGATGGCCGAGCGCATGCGCGCCGCTGGCGCCGGCGTGCCGGCTTTCTACACCGCAACCAGCCACGGAACACTGCTGGCGCGCGGCAAGGAGGAACGGGAATTTGGCGGCAAGATGTACGTCATGGAACGCGCGCTGCACGGCGATGTCGCCTTGGTGGAAGCATGGGAAGGCGATCGTTGGGGCAATCTGGCCTACAAGGACAGCGGCCGGAATTTCAATCCTGTGATGGCCACGGCGGCGGCGCTAACAATTGCGCAGGTCGCCCATATTCGGGAACTTGGTGAAATTGATCCTGAGAGAGTTCACACCCCTGGCCTGTTCGTGCAACGCGTGATCGAATTCAAACGCGGCGCGCCCTGGACCTGATGCGCACGACTTGAAGCTTGAAGCCGGGAGTCGCGTGCACGATCCGCGCAGTGCTGGTCCGGGCCGGCGAGCAAGGTGTACCTCGAGCCCGCGGTCTCCTCCCATTGGGGTTCGTAGCGGAGCCCGCTGGACCTGTGGATCGCCCGGGACTAGCGTTTATACAAGAGGAAAAGAAACGTCATGCCATTCAGCCGCGATCAAATGGCTGCCCGTGCCGCCAGCGATATTCCGGAGGGTTGGGTGGTCAACCTCGGCGTGGGAATGCCGACCAACATCGCCAACAAGGTCCCGCTCGACCGCGAGGTCATCTTCCAGTCCGAAAACGGCGTGCTCGGCATTGGGCCCGCGCCCGAGCCTGGGCATGAGAACCACTGGCTGATCAATGCCGGCAAGCAGCTGGTCACGCTGCGGCCGGGCGGCAGCTACTGCCATCATGCCGACAGCTTCGCGATGATTCGCGGTGGGCATATCGACCTTTGCGTACTCGGCGGTTTCGAGGTGGCGGAGAATGGTGATCTGGCGAATTGGGCGACCAGCGAGAACGACACCGCCCCGGCCGTCGGTGGCGCCATGGATCTCGGCGCTGGTGCTAAGCGCCTTTGGGTGGTGATGGACCATACCACGAAGGATGGCAGGCCAAAGCTGGTCGAGAGCTGCGGGTATCCGTTGACCGCTCTGGGGACAGTCCACCGCATCTACACAAACCTTGGTGTCTTCGACGTCGAGAAAGGCCTGGGTTTCGTCGTGCGGGATCTGGCGCCTGGGGTGAGCTTCGATGAGGCTCAGGCGAATAGCGCGGCGAAGCTGCACCGGCCAGCATGAGCACTGAAGCGGGTATCGCACCCTTTTCCGAGGACCGCGCGGAAAGCATCCGCATGGTCAGGGACAGTGCCGCCGGCATTGCCGATGGCGTCGCCCGCGCGCGGGCGCTTCGTTTCTCGCTACCGGGATTTTCCGCCGATGTCTGGCGCCAAATGGGTGGCCTCGGCTGGATCGGGCTAGCGGTGCCGGAGGCTGCCGGCGGCAGCGGGCTGGGCGTTGCCGAGATGTGCGCGTTGAGCGAGGAGCTCGGCAGGTCGCTGGTACCTGAACCCCTGATCGGCGCTGCCCTCTCTGCCGCGCTGCTGGCGGCTGCCGGCGAGGCCGAGATCCTGCCCAGGCTGCTGGCTGGCGAAGCGGTGGTGCTGACCGCTTGGCAGGACCGCGCCAACACGCTGACCCCCTGCACCGATCCTTCGGCGACGCGACGCTTCATCGCCATGGGCGCGGGGGCCACACATTTCCTGCTACCGGTGGGCGACCAGCTGCAGCTGGTCGAAGCCGGAGCCTGCGAAGCCACGCACGAACTGACGCATGATGGTGGGCACCTGACGACCCTCCGGGTGCCTGCCGGACGCGCTGTCGGCAAGGCGGAGATCTTGCCGGCGCTGGACCGTGCTGCCCTGGCGACTGCGGCCTACCTGCTGGGTGGGATGGAGGCTACCTTCGCGCTTACCCTCGACTACCTGAGGACGCGGCAGCAATTCGGCAAGATCATCGGAACCTTCCAGGCGCTGCAACATCGCGCGGCGGACACAAAGCTGCATATCGCGCTGTGCCGTGCCGCCGTGGAGCAAGCTGCCGCGGCACTGGATGCAGGGGCTGGGGCGGATGAGGGCGCGGCCATGGTTTCGCGCGCCAAGGCCAGGGCGAGCGAAGCCGCGATGCTGGTAGGCCAAGCCTGCGTGCAGCTATGCGGTGGCGTCGGTTACACGGATGATTACGACGTCGGGCTCTACCTGCGAAAGGCCATGGTCCTGGCACCCGCCTATGGCGGTGCTGCGTTGCATCGCGCCCGCTTTATGGCGCTCAGCCCCGAAGCGGAGGATGCGTGATGGACGTGCCGGTAATGCGCGTCACCACGGAACGCCAGGGCGACGTGCTGGTACTGACGCTGGACTATCCGGCGCGCCGCAACGCGCTCGCCATGCCCCTCCGCAAGCAGCTGGAGGATGCGTTTGAAGCGGCGTCGGAGGATGGTACCCGAGCCGTCGTGCTGACCGGTGCGGGTGGACATTTCTGTTCGGGCGGCGACATTTCGGGCATGGACGTTCAGGGCCCCCTGGATGGCCGCGAGCGGATGCGGCGAACCCACCGTCTGATCCGGCTGATGGCCTTCGGCAACTTGCCCATCGTGGCTGCCGTCGAGGGTTATAGCGTGGGTGCCGGGCTGTCCCTGGCCTGTATTTGCGACACCATCGTCGCGGCCGAGGATGCCCGGCTTGGCGCGGGTTTCGGCAAGATCGGCCTGATGGCGGATCTGGGGCTGCCATACACACTGCCGCACCGCGTCGGGCCGGCAAAGGCGCGTCAGATCCTGCTGTATCATAAGCAATACAGCGCTGCGGAAGCAGCGGCGATGGATCTTGTTGATGAGGTGGTTCCACCAGGCCAGGCGTTGCCGGCCGCGCTGGAACGCGCACACTTTCTGGCCGCGCAGGCCCCAGCGGCCATGGCACTGACACGGCAAATGCTGGGCACCGGCTTGCATGAGGCCCTGGAAACCGAGCGGCATTTCCAGGCGAGCCTGTTCACCACCGCCGATTTCCGGGAGGGGCGCGAGGCCTTTCTCCAAAAGCGTCAACCTGTGTTCAAGGGGCTTTGACATGAATGCCATCGCCGGCGTTGAACCGCAGGGCCTGGACCTGCTGGACGATGAGAGTTTCCGCATGGTGGTGCGCCGCTGGATCGAGGCGGCGTACCCCGCAGAACTCCGCAATCCGCCGAAGCGCCTGCACTGGGCGGAAAACCGCCCCTGGTATTTCAAGCTGGCCGAGAAGGGTTGGCTGTGCCCCGGCTGGCCCCTCGAGCATGGAGGGATGGGGCTCGGACCCACCAAGCAGATCGTCTTCACCGAGGAATTGGAGCGGCATGGCTGCGCCCGCTGCAACGATCACGGCATCATCATGCTGGGGCCGCTCGTCATCCGCTACGGGACGGAGGAGCAAAAAGCCCACTTCCTGCCGAAAATTCTGAGCGGCGAGCACGTCTGGTGCCAGGGTTATTCGGAGCCGAACAGCGGTTCGGACCTCGCCAGCCTGCGCACTTCTGCCATTCCCGACGGCGACGAATACGTCGTCAACGGTCAGAAGATATGGACCACCCTGGCCCAGGACGCGAATTGGATATTCCTGCTGGTCCGGACCGATGCCGCAGCCAAGAAGCAAGAAGGCATCTCCTTCCTGCTGGTCGATATGACGACACCAGGCATTACGGTTCGACCGATCATCAACCTCGAGATGCACGATGAATTTTGCGAAGTGTTCTTCGACAATGTCAGGGTGCCCCGCGCCAATTTGGTGGGCCAGCTCAACAAGGGCTGGGATATGGCCAAGGCGCTGCTTTCGTTCGAGCGTATTTACCTGGGAAGCCCCAGGCAATCGGCCTATGCGCTGACCCGCCTGCGGCAGTTGGCCGAGCGGATGAACGTGTGGGAGGAGCCGTTTTTTGCCAGTACATATGCAAGGCATCGATGCGACCTCGAGGATCTAAAAGCGCTCTACGGGCGATATGTGGAGGTGCTGAAGCGAGGTCAGCCATTGGGGGCCGACGTCTCCCAACTAAAGATCATCCAGAGCGAGCTGTTCCAGCGCATCACTGAGACGATGCTGGAGGTGGCGGGCGAGAATGCCGGCCTGATGGAACCCATGGAAGGCAACCGCAACCTTAGCCCTGCAGGGCAATACATTCAGGCGCGACCCAGCACGATCTACGGCGGAACCAATGAGATCCAGCGCAATATCATCTCGAAGAACGTACTCGGGCTGCCATGACTCGATCGTCGGAAAACGTCGGCCCGAAGGTTGAGGTCGGCCAGGTCGTCAGCGGCGGGCGATGACGCGGTGGGTCGTCTATCGCTCGACCCCGGCGAACTTCCCGAACGCGGTGCAGGATGGCATCGGCTTCGGCACGCTGGATGGCGATTGGGTGCAGCCCCACCAGGGCGATATCTTTGAAGCGCCTGTCCCGATGGGACAGGCCCTGGCGTTGGCTTCGCTCGACCTGTTGTCGCCCGTGCGGCCTCGCCAGTTCATCGGCCTATGGAACAATTTCCATGCCGCGGCGGCGAAGGGTGGCCACGCCATCCCCGACTTCCCGCTCTATTTCCTCAAGGCACCGAGCAGCATCATCGGCCCCGATGGCAAAATAGAGTCGCCACCCGGCTATACTGGAAGATTACTCTACGAAGGTGAACTCGGCATCGTAATCGGCCCTGCGCAGAGTATCTTCGGCTACACCATCGTCAACGATGTGACAGCGCTTGACCTGCTGCAGTTGGACCCGTCCTTTCCGCAATGGGCCCGGGCGAAATCTGCAGCCAGTTTCGGCCCGGTCGGGCCATGCATCGTCACCGATATTGATCTGAACTTGGCCCGCGTGCGGGTGGCGTTGAATGGCCGGGTACGGCAGGACTATCCCCTCTCCGATATGATCTTCCCGCCGGCCCGGATCATCGAGAGAATCGGCAGCGAGCTTACCCTGCTGCCGGGGGACGTCATTGCCTGCGGCACCTCGATCGGGGCATTGCCGATGCGGGCGGGGATGGTAGTGGAAGTGTCCATCGACGGTATCGGCACCTTGCGGAATGTGGTGGCCGGGGCAGAGTAGTCCCAATGACACAGCTCTACGCCCTATCCGCCAATGAGATCGCCCGCAGGGTCGCAGCCCGAACCTTGAGCGCCACCGAAGTTACCGAGGCCGCTCTGGCGCGTCTCGACGCGGTGAACCCCGCCATCAACGCGGTCGTGAAGCCGCTCCATGAGGAGGCGAGGACCGCCGCTGCCGCACTGGACGCGGCCCTCGCGCGTGGCGAGAGCCCAGGCCTGCTGGCCGGTGTGCCGATCACCATAAAGGTCAACACCGACCAGGCAGGCCACGCCACAACGAACGGTCTCGTCACGCAAAGGGATCATGTCGCTGCGCAGGACAACCCGGTGGTGGCCAACCTGCGCCGCGCCGGCGCCATCATCGTCGGTCGCACCAACACCCCTGCTTTCTCGCTGCGCTGGTTCACCTCGAACAACCTGCATGGCCACACCAGAAACCCGCACGATCCCTCAATCACCCCCGGGGGCTCTTCAGGCGGCGCCGCGGCGGCCACTGCGGCGGGGATCGGTGCGATCGGACATGGAACCGACATCGGCGGCTCGGTCCGCTACCCT
>JACMRO010000173.1 GCA_014376425.1 Rubritepida sp. | reverse complement strand
GGCGCTCGGCGTCGCGCGCCGGCCGCGTAGCCACTCGGCGCATCCCCGCGTCGCCATCCTGGGCCTGCTGGGGGCCCGGCTGCTGCATTTCGATCGCGTCGTGCTGGGCGGCCTGGACGAGGCGGTGTGGCCGCTGGCGACGGATCCAGGCCCCTGGATGGGCCGGCTGATGCGCGCCGAATTCGGCCTGCCGGCGCCCGAGGAGCGCATCGGCCGCGTCGCCGCCGACTTCCTGCTGGTGGCGGCCAGCGCCGGCGAGGCGGTGCTGTCGCGCGCTGGCCGGCGCGGTGGCGCGCCCACCGTGCCTGCGCGGTGGTTGACCCGGCTGCACACCTTCCTGCGCGGCCAGCGCAACGCGGCGCACCCCGAAGGCCTGGCCCTGCCGGCCGGCGAGGCGGTGGGCTGGGCGGCGGCGCTGGACCAGCCTGCGGGGCCGCTGCCCATGCCCGAACGGCCGCGCCCGGCGCCTGCCGCGCATCTGCGCCCTCGCCGCATCTCGGTGACGGAGGTCGGCACGCTGATCGCCGACCCCTACGCTTATTACGCCCGGCGCATGTTGAACCTGCGGCCGCTGGAACCGCTGGAGGCGGAGATCGGCGCCCGCGAGTATGGCGACATCGTCCACCGGGCGATGCATCGCTTCATCGCCGGTGACGCGGTGGACTGGGACGCGGCGGACTGGGACGCGGCGGCGCACGCCGCCCTGCTGGATGCGGCGCTGCGCCCCTCGCTGGACGCCTTCTGGCGCCCCCGCCTGGCCCGCATCGGCGAGTGGGTGGTCAAGGCGGAGGCGGAGATGCGCGCAGCCCACCCGATCCGCCGCAGCCATACCGAGGCGAAGGGTGAAGCCAGCTTCCGCGGCGTCCTGCTGCATGGCCGGGCCGACCGCATCGATGAGCGCCGGAACGGAGAGCTGGTGGTGTTCGATTACAAGACCGGCATCATGCCGGCGCGCGGCGATGTCGAGCGCGGCACCGCCCCACAACTCCCGCTGGAGGGCCTGCTGCTGGCACGCGACGGCTTCGCCGGCATCGATGGCCTGGCGGCACGGCTGACCTACTGGCGGCTGTCCGGCGGCGAGCCGGCCGGCGAGACGCGCGACTTCGACGATGCGGCCGGCCTGGTGGAGGCGGCCGGCGAAGGGCTGGAGTGGCTGCTGCACGACTTCCTGCTGGGCGACCGCGCCTTCGTCAGCCGGCCCGACCCCGGGCGGGAAAATCGCGGCCGGGATTTCGACCACCTGGCGCGCCGCGCCGAATGGGAGGCGGAAGGTTGAGCGACCCAGCACACGACCCGCTTCAGACCCCGCCTCAATCTCCTGGCAGGCAGGCAGCGGCCCGCCAGTCGCGGGCATCGGACCCTGCTGTCTCGGCCTGGGTGTCGGCCTCGGCCGGTTCGGGCAAGACCAAGTTGCTGACCGACCGGGTGCTGCGGCTGATGCTGGCCGGCACCACGCCCAGCCGCATCCTGTGCCTGACCTTCACCAAGGCCGCGGCGGCGGAGATGGCGGTGCGGCTGAACCGCGAGCTTGGTCGTTGGGCGGTGGCCGACGACGCTGGCCTGGCCGCCGAACTCGCGGCCCTGCTGACCCGTCCGCCCACGCCGGCCGAGGCCGCCGGCGCCCGCACCCTGTTCGCCGAGGTGCTGGAGCTGGCCGGCGGCATGCGCATCCTGACCATCCACGCCTTCTGCCAGACGCTGCTGCGCGCCTTTCCGCTGGAGGCCGGGCTGCCGCCGCAATTCACCGTGCTGGAGGAGGCGGATGCGCTCGCCACCCTGGCGGATGCGCGGGAGGACGTGCTGGGAGACGCGGCCGGGGGGGCGGCGCTGGAGGCGTTGGCCGGCCTGGTATCGGCCGAGCGCTTCGCCGGGCTGAGCCATGAGATCGCGCAGGGCAGCGGCGCGCTGGAGGCGGTGCTGCAGACGCAAGGGGTGGAAGCGGTGTGTGCCCGGCTGACCGCCGCCCTGGGCGCCGCCGCCGACCCCGACCAGGGCATCGACGCGGTGGCGACGGAAGCCGACGACGCCGCGCTCAACCGCGCCGCCGCCGCGCTGCTGAACAGCGGCACGGAAAGCGATCGTACCCGCGGCGCGACGATGCGCGAATGGCTCGCGGCCACCCCCACGCTGCGGGCGCCGCTGTTCAGCACCTGGCGGCAGGTCTTCCTCACCCAGGAATGTACGGTGAAGAAGAACCTGGCCACCAAGGGCGGCCTGGGCGGCGCCACCCAGTCCTGGGTGCAGCCCATCATGCAGGCCGAGGGCGAGCGGGTGCTGGCCGCCTGGCACCGCATCACCGCGGCCAGCATCGTCGCCAGCACGCGTGCCCTGCTGCTGCTGGCGCAGCCCATCCTGCGGCGCTACGACGCCGCGAAAAAACTGACCGGGCGGCTCGATTTCGACGACCTGATCACCGCCACCCGCACCTTGCTGAGCGACCCTGGCAGCGCCTGGGTGCTGTTCAAGCTGGACCGCGGCATCGACCATGTGCTGCTGGATGAAGCGCAGGACAGCAACCCGGCGCAATGGGGCATCGTGCGCGCGCTGACCGCTGAATTCTTCGCCGGCGAGGGTGCTGCGCAATCCACCCGCAGCGTCTTCGCGGTGGGCGACGTGAAGCAATCCATCTTCTCCTTTCAGGGCGCCGACCCGGCGGGTTTCGGCGAAAACGCGGTGCATTTCGGCAATGCGGTGCGCGCCGCCAAGGGCGAATTCCGCGCCGTGTCGCTGGACGTCTCGTTTCGCTCGGCGCCGCCGGTGCTGGCCCTCGTCGATGCGGTTTTCGCCGACCCGGCCTCGGCCGATGGGGTCACGCCCGAAGGCGCCCCGCTGCGCCACGTCGCCCACCGCCAGGATGCCGCCGGCATGGTCGAGCTCTGGCCGTTGCTGGTGGCCGAACAGCCCGACAAGCCCGGCCCCTGGGAAGTGCGCGAGGACGCCACGGCGGCGCAGGCGCAGACCACCCTGGCCCGCGCCCTGGCCCGCCGCATCCGGCAGATGATCGACCACGAGACGCTGCCCGCCCGCAGCGACGGCCCGGACCAGCCGCAAGGCCGCCGCATCCGCCCGGGCGACATCCTCATCCTGGTGCGCCGGCGCAACGCGCTGACCCGCCTGATGATCCGCGAGCTGAAGCAGGCCGGCGTGCCGGTGGGCGGGCTGGACCGCATCCGCCTGGCCGAGCAGATCGCGGTGATGGACGTGCTCGCCCTGCTCGACGTGCTGTTGCTGCCCGGCGACGACCTGGCGCTGGCGGCGCTGCTGAAATCGCCGCTGGTCGGGCTGGATGAGGAGGCGCTCTTCGCCCTGGCGCATGGCCGGCCGGGCAGCCTGCATGGCGCGCTGATGGCCCATCGCGGCAGCACGGGCGCGCTGGCGGCCGCGGCCGAGTGGCTGGCGGGCTGGGAGGCGGCGGCCGATCAGGCGACGCCCCATGCGCTGCTGGCCCGGTTGCTGGGCGCCGATGGCGGCCGTGCGCGTCTGTTGTCGCGGCTGGGTCCGGACGCGACCGACGGGCTGGACGAGCTGCTCAACGCGGCACTGGCGCATGAGGCACGCCACCCGCCCAGCCTGCAGGGTTTTTTGCACTGGCTGCGCGCCGGCAATGCCGAGGTGAAGCGTGAGCCGGAGGGTGCCGGTGGGCTCGTGCGCATCATGACCGCGCATAACGCCAAGGGCCTGCAGGCGCCCATCGTGATCCTGCCCGACACCACCGGCCAGAAGCCGCGCGACGCCGGGCTGCGCTGGGCGGCGCCCGACCTGCCGCTGTGGACGCCGCGGCTCGACAAGCCCGTCTGCGAGGCGATGCGCGATCTGGGCGTGGCCGAGCAGGACCGCGCCCGGCGCGAGGAGAACCGGCTGCTCTACGTCGCGCTGACCCGGGCGGAAGACCGGCTGCTGGTCTGCGGCTGGGCACGGGAACCCGGCCGCAACACCGAATGGTACGACCAGATCCGGCGCGGCTTCGATATGCTTGGCGCCGAGGCCATGGAGTTCGATGGCGGGTTTCCCGGCGATCTGCGGCGGCTCGCAACCGCGCAACGGGGCGCCCCGCCGCAGGAGACCGCCGCCCGGCAGCCTCAGGCCGCCGGCTTGCCCGGCTGGGCCGCCACCCCCGCCCGGCCAGAGGGGGGGGAGGTCAGCACCGCGCCATCCTCCCTGCTGGATGAGGAGACGGGGTCGCCGGCCGCCGCGCCGCATGCGCCATCCGACCCGCGCGGCGTGCGCTTCCAGCGCGGCCGGCTGATCCATGCCCTGCTGCAACATCTGCCCGCCCTGCCGGTGCCGGCCCGGGCACCGGCGGCGGCGCGCTTCCTGGCCCGCCCTGGTCACGGGCTGGCGTCGGCGGCGCAGACCGAACTGACCGTGGAGGTGATGGCGCTGTTGCAGGATGCACGTTTCGACCAGGCCTTCGGGCCCGACAGCCTGGCCGAGGCGCCGATCGCCGGCCGCATCGGCGGCCGGTTGCTGGCTGGGCAGGTCGACCGGCTGCTGGTGGCCGCGGACCGGGTGCAGCTGATCGACTACAAGACCAACCGCCCGCCGCCCGGCACGGCCGCCGAGGTGTCGCCGGCCTATCTGCGGCAGATGGCAGCTTACCGCGCCCTGCTGCGCCTGGCTTTTCCCGGTCGCGCGGTGGAATGCGCCCTGCTCTGGACCTATTCCGCCCGGCTGATGCCGCTACCCAATGACCTCCTGGACAGCCACGCTCCCGGGTATGCGTCCCCATCTTGACCGGGGCGACCCGGCATCCGACTTACAGTCGCAGTTACGTAAGGATTCTCTGGCATGAGCGAACTCACCAAGGCCGTCACCGATGAGAGCTTCCGCGCCGATGTGCTGGAGGCGTCGGGCCCCGTTCTGGTCGATTTCTGGGCCGAGTGGTGCGGCCCCTGCCGCATGGTGGCGCCGGTGCTGGACGAACTGGCGCGCGAATACGCCGGCAAGCTGACCATCGCCAAGGTCGACATCGATGAGAACCCGATGACGCCGAATGAATATGCGGTGCGCGGCATCCCGACCATGATCCTGTTCCGCGACGGCAAGCCGGTGGATACCAAGGTGGGTGCCATGCCCAAGGGCCAGATGAAGAGCTGGATTGCCAGCGCCATCGGCGAATAGCCGCGGCGAGAAACGGCGAATAGGTATGTTCCGTCGCGCCCTGCCGGCGCTGCTGGCGCCGGCCCTGGCGCGTGCCCAGGCTTCCAGCACGGCTATAGTCAGCCAGGCGGCGCGGTTTCGCGTCACCGAATGGTCGGGCGCGCTGGAACACGCCTGGGGCGGCGCCTTCCTGCCCGATGGCCGGTTGCTGGTCACCGAGCGGCCGGGCCGGCTGCGCCTGGTGCAAGCCGATGGCGCGCTATCGGCCCCGCTGGCCGGCGTGCCGCCGGTCGAGGCGGTGGGGCAGGGCGGGCTGCTCGACGTGGCGCTGGCGCCGGATTTCGCGGCTACCCGACGCATCTGGCTGAGTTCGGCCACCGCTATCCCGGGCGGCGTCGTGACCCGGCTGTGGCATGCCGTGCTGGATGGTGCGGCGTTGCGCGACGTGACCGCGGTGCTGGACGCGACGCCGGCGCAGCCCCGTGGCCGCAGCCATTACGGTGGTCGCATCGCTTTCTCGCCCCCCGGCGACCCTGCAGGGCGCCACCTGTATCTGAGCACTGGCGAACGCGCGCAGGAGCCCCGCCGGGCGCAGGGCCTGGGTGACCTGGCAGGCAAGATCCTTCGCCTGACCGCGGCGGGCGCCATCCCACGCGACAATCCGTTCATCGGCCAGGCTGGCGCGCGGCCTGAAATCTGGAGCCTGGGGCATCGCAACCCGCAGGGCCTCGCCCATAACCCCGCCACCGGTACGCTCTTCGCCGCTGAGTTCGGTCCACTCGGCGGTGATGAACTGAATGTTATCCGGCCGGGGCAGAATTACGGCTGGCCGTTGGTGACGCATGGCCGGGAATATTCCGGCGCCAGCATCAGCCCCGACAGCAGCCGGCCTGGCTTCGCTGACCCCGTGCGCGCCTGGGTGCCGTCGATCAGCCCGTCGGGCCTCGCCTTCTGCGCCGGGCCGGCCTTTCCGCAATGGCAGGGCCACGCCTTCCTCGCCTGCCTCAACCCCGCCGGCCTGCTGCGGCTGCCCATGCAGGGCGATACGCCGGGCGCTGAGGAACGCCTGCTGTGGAACAAACAGCGCATCCGCCAGGTGGTGTTCGACGCCCAGGGGCGACCGTATCTGCTGACCGACACCGACCGCGGCCCCATCCTGCGCCTGGACCCAGCCTGAATGGCCTTCACGCCGCCCTATCCACCGCGCCCGGTGGGGCCCCTCGGCCTGCTCGCCAACCTGCGCGGCTTCCGGCGCAACATGATCGGCGTCTGGCCCGTGGCGCATTACCGCGCCGAATTCCTGTCCTTCAAGCTGCTGCGGCGGCGCCTGTTCGTCTGCAACAGCCCCGACACGGTGCGCCAGGCCTTCGTCGAGAACGCGACCGCTTTCGAACGCAAGAGCCCGCAGATGCGCCACGCGCTGGAGCCCCTGCTGGGCGACGGGCTGTTCGTCTCCGACGGCGCGGTCTGGAAGGAGCGCCGACGCGCAGTGGCCCCCGTCACCCATGTCAGTCGCATGGCCGAGCTCACCCCGGTGATGACCGAGGTCGCCGGCGAGTGGAGCGCCCGCTGGCGCGCCCTGGCCCCCGGCCACGAGATCGACGTTCTGGAGGAAATGGCGGAGATGACCGCCGAGATCATCTGCCGCACCCTGTTCGGCCGCCGCCTCGGCAGCGACGCGGCGCGCCAGATCGTGCGCGCCTTCACCGCCTACCAGGCGCGGATCGGCCAGACGGCGGTGGCGGCGATGCTGCGGCTGCCCGAGTTCCTGTGCCGCATCCAGCCGCCGGGGATCCATGCCGAGGTCCGCCGCATCCATGCCGTGCTGGACCGTTTGATCGCCGCCGCCCTGGAGAGCGATGAGGACTGCCTGGTGCGCGCCATGGCGGAGCGTGGTGCGATGGACCGCACGGCGTTGCGAAACGAGACCGCGACGCTGTTCATGGCCGGGCATGAGACCACGGCGAATACGCTGGCCTGGAGCTGGTATCTGCTCAGCCAGGATGGGGAAGCCGCCGCCCGACTGGCGGCGGAGGCGCGTGGCGTACTGGGCGGCCGCCCGGCCGGCCATGCGGATGTCGATCGGCTGCCCTTCGCCCGTTCCGTGATCGAGGAATCACTGCGCCTTTATCCGCCCGTGCCGGTGCTAGCGCGGGAGGCGGTGCTGCCGGCGAAGATCGGCGGCCGGCCGGTCGAGCCGGGATCGCTGGTGCTGGTCATCCCCTGGCTGCTGCACCGCAACCCGACCCTTTGGGACGCGCCCGACGAATTCCGCCCCGAGCGCTTCCTGGGCCCGCCGCCTGCCCGGTACAGCTATGTGCCGTTCAGCCTGGGCCCCCGGGTGTGCACCGGCCAACAATTCGGCCTGACCGAGAGTGTCATCGGCTTGGCCAGCCTGGCGCAGGATTTCTCGCTGACGCTGCGGCCGGGCCACCCGGTCATGCCGGTCAGCCGCCTCACTTTGCGGCCGGGCGAGCACCTGCCCATGCAGGTCGCGCGCCGCTGATCAGCCGGTTGGCGGCGTGACGTGGCGCGGGCTGATCAGCCCGCTGACGGCGTGACGTGGCGCTGGTAGTATCTGTAGGACGCTGCCTTGTGGCATGCGACCCGCCTGATCACGGCGCGCCACAGCCCGGCTGGCTCGTCGGGCGTGCGGGACGGCTCAGTGGGGCAAGTCGGCACGCGGCGCCCCCTAGGCTTAGCCCGATCAGCGGCCGGCGCTTGCGCGGATACCGGTCATGCCGGCAGCATCGGGCGGTACAGCACAGTGGAGTAGCCCGATGCAGAACGAGGAAGAGATCTGGCGCCTGGTCCACGCCAACCAGGCGCCGATGATCGCGCTGGCCGATCGCATCTGGGGCATGCCGGAGCTGTGTTACAATGAGCACCGCAGCTGCGCCGAACACACGGCGGCGCTGCATGAGGCGGGCTTCCGGGTCACCCCGGGGGTGGCCGGCATCCCCACCGCGGTGATGGGCGAGGCGGGCGAGGGCGGGCCGGTCATCGCGATCCTGGGTGAATTCGATGCGCTGCCGGGGCTCAGCCAGGAGGCCGATGTGGCGGAGCCGC
>JACMRO010000172.1 GCA_014376425.1 Rubritepida sp. | reverse complement strand
GTGGCTGACTACTTCGCCCATCGCTGGTCGGACCCGACCTACCTGGCCGGGCTCGCACTGGTCGAGGCGCATTGCCCGGCGCCGTCCACCGCCTTCGAACTGGCCTGCGGCATCGGCCATCACCTGCGCGCGCTGGCCGGGCGCGGTGCGGCCGTCACTGGGGTGGATGTGGTCTTCGCCAAACTGTGGGTCGCACGCCACTGGGTGGTGCCCGGCGCCACGTTGATCTGTTTGGATGCGGCGGGGGAATGGCCGTTGCCCACGGGTGGCTTCGAGCTGGTCGCTTGCCACGACGCATTCTATTTTCTGGAGCCGAAGGCGGCGATCCTGGCGCGGCTGCGGTCCCTGCTGTCGACGGATGGGGTGCTGGCCATCGGCCATGTGCATAACCGCGAAGCGACGAATTTCTCGGCCGGCAGCGGCATGTGTGCGGCTGAGCTGAGCCCGATGTTTCCCGACGGGCTGTTCTACGATGACGATGAACTGACCCGCGCGTTGGCCGAGGGCCGGGCGCCGGTAGCGTCGGCACCGACCGCATTGTCAGGCGTCGAAGCTTTTGCCATCGCCGCGGGGCCCGCCCTGCGGCCGGCGCAGGCGGTGCTGGGCGGGCTGGCGCTGCCCCCGGCCGGCGCCGTGCTGTCACGCAATCCGCTCTACGATGATGCCGGTCGCCTGGCCTGGCCCAGCCCACGCTACCACCGGGAGTACGGCCCCCGCGCCACCTATCCGCCACAGACGGCCGCACCGCTCACCGCCATCCACGATGCGGCCCATCGGGCTCAGGCACGCCGGCGCGAGCTGGTGCACCTGCCGGAGCGGTGGTGAGCGTGGGCGCGCTGGGTTGGGGCATTCTGGGGTTCGGCTGGGTGGCCCGGGACTATGCCGCGCCGGCGATCGCCGCGTCCGGAGGGCGACTCGCGGCAGTTGCCGACCCGGACCCGCAGGCGCGGCAGGCCGGTGCCGCGCTGGGCGCGCGGACTTATGAGGGGATCGCCGCGCTGCTGGCTGATCCTGGCGTGGATGCGATCTACGTCGCCACGCCCAACCATCTGCACCGCGCCGGCGTCGAAGCCGCCGCCGCCGCCGGCAAGCCCGTGCTGTGCGAAAAGCCCATGGCCGCCACGCTGGCGGATGCCGAGGCGATGGCCAGCGCCATCCGCGCCGCTGCCATCCCCTACGGCACCGCCTTCGACCAGCGCCACCACCCCGCCCATGCGGCGATGCGCACTGCCATCGCGGCAGGCGCCATCGGCACCGTCACCGCCATCCGCATCGTCTATGCCTGCTGGGTCGACGCCGGCTTCGCCACCGATAACTGGCGGGCCGACCCCATGCGTGCGGGTGGCGGCGCGATGATGGACCTGGCACCGCATGGGCTGGACCTGGTCGACTTCCTGGCTGGTGGGCCGCTGATGGAAGTCGCCGCCATGACCCAGCGCCGGGTGCAGCCCTACGCCGTGGATGACGGCGCCATCCTGATCGGCCGCACCGCCGGTGGTGTGCTGGCACAGCTGCACATCGCGTATAATTGCCCCGAAGGCCTGCCGCGCCGCCGCCTGGAAGTGGTCGGTAGCACAGGCCAGCTTCTAGCGGAGAACACCATGGGCCAGGTGGCAGGTGGGGAAGTCTGGCACCTCGACGGGGCAACAGGCGCGCGACGGCCGCTGCCGGTGCCCGACGCCCAGCTTTCCCCTTTTACCCGCCAGATGACGGCCTTCGCCCAGCATTTGCGGACGCCCGACATCACATTTGAATTGGCGCGCGACCTACACACGATGCGACTGCTGCACCGTGCCTATGGAGGAACCGCGGCATGAACCTGCGCTTTGCCTACAACACCAACGGCACCGCCAACCACCGGCTGGATGATGCCATCGGGTTGATCGCCGATGCGGGATATGCCGGGGTGGCGCTCACCCTGGACCACCATCACCTCGACCCGATGGCGGCGGGCTGGCAAACGCGCACCGAGGCGTTGGCCCGCCGCCTGCGGGATCTGGGACTGGGCTGCGTGATCGAAACCGGCGCGCGCTACCTGCTGGACCCGCGCCAGAAGCACGAACCCACCCTCCTCTCGCCCACCGCCGAGGCTCGCGCCGGCCGCATCGCCTTCCTGCAGCGCGCCACCGAGATCGGCGCCATGCTGGGTGCCGAGGCGATGTCCTTCTGGGCCGGGGTGCCGCTCCCGGGCGTGCGGCGCGTCGATGCCGCCGCCTGGCTGGAGGAGGGCATCGCCGAGGTTCTGGCCCACGCCCAGGCGCACGGCATGGCAGCGGCGCTGGAGCCGGAGCCCGGAATGCTGGTCGAGACGCTCGACGACTGGGCCGCCCTGCAGACCAGCCTGCCGAGCCTGCGCCTGGCGCTCGACCTCGGCCATTGCCTGGTCACCCGGGAGCGCGATCCGGCAGCCGCGGTCATCGAATTCGCCCCCCATATCGGCACTGTCGCGATCGAGGACATGCAGGCGGGCGAACATACCCACCTGCCCTTCGGCGAGGGCGGCATGGACATTCCGGCCTGCCTGGATGCGCTGGAAACGATCGGCTTTAACGG
>JACMRO010000171.1 GCA_014376425.1 Rubritepida sp. | reverse complement strand
TGACCCCGATTTGCATCCTGGCGTCGTGGGAGAGCATCCAGACCCGCGTGCGCGAATACATGATCGCCTTCCTGGTGCTCGAGACCATGATGGTCGGCATGTTCGCCAGCCTCGACTTCATGCTGTTCTACATTTTCTTCGAGGGCGTGCTGATCCCGATGTTCCTGATCATCGGCGTCTGGGGCGGCGCGCGGCGGGTGTATGCCGCCTATAAGTTCTTCCTCTACACCTTCGCGGGCTCCGTGCTGATGCTGCTGGCGATCATCGCGTTGTGGAGCTCGGCGGGCACGACCGACATTCCACAACTGCTGACCCGCACCATTTCGCCCGCCTGGCAGCCCTGGATCTTCTTTGCCTTCTTCGCCTCCTTCGCCGTCAAGGTGCCGATGTGGCCGGTCCACACCTGGCTGCCTGACGCGCATGTCGAAGCGCCGACCGCGGGTTCCGTCATCCTGGCCGGCGTGCTGCTGAAGATGGGCGGCTACGGCTTCCTGCGCTTCTCCGTGCCCATGCTGCCGCAGGCCAGCGCCGATTTCGCGCCGTTGATCTTCGCGCTCTCCGTCATCGCCGTCATCTACACCTCACTGGTGGCGCTGGCGCAGACCGACATGAAGAAGCTCATCGCCTACTCGTCGGTGGCGCATATGGGCATCGTCACCATCGGCATCTTCACCTTCAACACCCAGGGGGTGCAGGGTGCGCTCTACCAGATGCTCAGCCATGGCGTGGTCTCCGGCGCGCTCTTCCTTTGCGTCGGTGTGCTGTACGACCGTGAGCACACGCGCGAGATTGCGCAGTATGGCGGGGTGGCCAAGATCATCCCGGCCTATGCGCTGGTGTTCATGCTGTTCACCATGGCCAGTGTGGCGCTGCCGGGCACCGCGGGCTTCCCGGGCGAATTCCTGACCATCCTCGGTGCCTGGGCGGTCAGCCCCTGGGTCGCGGTCGGCGCGGCGACCGGCATGGTGCTGGGCGCTGCATACATGCTGCTGCTCTACCGCCGCGTCGCCTTCGGCAAGATCTCCCGTGACAGCCTGCGCGGCCTGGCTGACCTTAGTCCGCGTGAACACGCCATCTTCGCGCCGCTGATCGTGCTGACCTTGTGGATGGGCATCTACCCGTCCTCGTTCACCCAGTTTTTCGCGGCTTCGGTGACGCAGCTCGTGCAGCAGCACCATGCGGCGGTTGCCGCACCGCGCCTCGCAGGGATCGCGCCATGAACTGGACCCTGGCGTTGCCCGAGCTGGTGCTGGCCCTGTGCGGCCTGGCCATCCTCGTGGGCGGCGTGATGCCCAAGCGCGACACGACCTTTCCCGTATCCATCGCGACGCTGGGCGCGTTGCTGCTGGCGGCCGGGCTGGTGCTGGCTCAAAAGCAGGGCGTGGCTTTCGGCGGCCAGTACGTGGCCGACAGTTTCTCCAGCTTCATGAAGATCCTGTGCCTGCTGGGCGCCGCCGCCGGCCTGATCATGTCGATGGACTTCTTCGCCAAAGAAGGTCTGTCGCGCTTCGAATTCCCGGTGCTGGTGCTGTTCGCCACCGTCGGCATGATGGTGATGATCTCGGCCAACGACCTGATGGCGCTTTACATGGGGCTGGAGCTGCTTTCCCTGCCGCTCTACGTCATCGCCGCGATCGACCGGGACAACCCGCGCAGCGCCGAGGCCGGTCTCAAATACTTCGTCCTCGGCGCGTTGGCCTCGGGGCTGCTGCTCTACGGCTCCTCCCTGATCTACGGCTTCGCCGGCACGATGAATTTCGATCGGCTGGCCGACGCGCTTTCGGCGCCGGAGGGCGTGGGCCCGGGCGTGATCGTCGGCATAGTCTTCATCATCGCCGCCCTCGCCTTCAAGATCTCTGCGGTGCCGTTCCACATGTGGACACCCGATGTCTATGAGGGCGCGCCCACACCGGTCACCGCCTTCTTCGCCGCAGCCCCCAAGATCGCCGCGGTAGCGCTGCTCACCCGCGTCCTGGCCGGCCCCTTCGGCGACGTCGCCAGCCAGTGGCAGCAGGTCATCCTGCTGTGCTCGCTGGGGTCGATGGTTCTCGGCGCCTTCGCCGCCATCGGCCAGCGCAACATCAAGCGGTTGATGGCCTATTCCTCCATCGGCCATGTCGGTTTCGCCCTCATGGGCCTCGCCGTCGGCGGCCCCTCCGGCTTGCGCGGCGTCGTCGTCTACATGGCCATCTACCTGTTCATGACGGTGGGCAGCTTCTGCGTGCTCATCGCCATGCGGCGCAACGGCCAGGCGGTGGAAGGCGTGGACGACCTCGCGGGGCTGGGCCGCACTGACCCGGCCATGGCGCTGGCCATGGCAGTGTTCATGTTCTCCATGGCGGGCGTGCCGCCGCTCGCCGGTTTCTTCAGCAAGCTCTACGTGCTGTTGCCGGCGATCGAGCAGGGCTACTTCTTCCTGGCCACGGTGGGCGTGCTCAGCTCCATCGTCTCAGCCTACTATTACCTGCGGGTCATCAAGGTGATGTATTTCGATCCGGCGCTGCCCGCCTTCGACCCCCGGCCGGCCGGCGTGTCCGTCCTGCTGGCCGGTACCGGGCTGTTCACCGCCTTCTTCTTCCTATTCCCGGCACCGCTGCTGGCCGCCGCCCGGGTCGCCGTCGCCGCGTTGCTGGGGTGAGCTTCCGGCTCACCATCCACGAAAGCCTGCCCAGCACATCGGCCCTGCTGACCGAACTGGCCGGGCGGGGCGAGCCTGAGGGCCTGGCGATCCTGGCGCGGCGGCAGACGGCGGGGCGCGGGACGCAGGGCCGCGTTTGGGAATCGCCGGCCGGCAACCTGCATCTTTCCGTGCTGTTGCGGCCGCGCGGCCCGGTGCGGCAGGCGCCGCAATGGGCGTTGCTGGCCGCCGTCGCGCTACACCAGGCGGCCGGCGCCGGCACCCGGCTGAAATGGCCCAACGATCTGATGCGTGACGGTGCCAAGGCTGGCGGTATCCTGACCGAGACGGCGTCGACCGCCGGGGGTTGGATCGACTGGATCGTGCTGGGCTTCGGCGTCAATCTGGCTTTCGCGCCGGCCCTTCCCGGCCGCGCCACCGCCGCCATGGGCGCCGAACCGCCGGAAGAGTTCGCCGCGCGGCTGCTTGGGGCGCTGGACCATTGGCGCGCCATTCGGGTCCTCGAAGGCTTCGCCCCGATCCGCGCTGCCTGGATGGCCGCAGGCCCGGAACATGGCACCCCACTATCGGTCCTTCAGGGTGCCGCTCGCCTCGCCGGGCGCTATGAAGGCCTGACGGAAGATGGCGGGCTGCTGCTGGCGACCGGCGGGCGAGTCCATACGCTTCATGTGGGGGAAATCGGCTGATGCTCTTGGCCATCGATGCGGGCAACACCAACGTCGTCTTCGCGGTGCATGACGGCCAGCAGTGGCGCGGCCGCTGGCGCATCCGCACCGATGCCGCCCGCACCTCGGACGAATACGCCGTATGGCTGCTGGCGCTGATGCAGATGAGCGGCCTCAGACCCATCCAGGTCACCCGCGCGGTCATCGGCACGGTGGTGCCGGCCGCGCTTTACAACCTGCGCCGTGTCTGCCGCGACTGGTTCACCACCGAGCCGCTGGTGGCCCGCGCCGCGCTCGACTGGGGCTTCGAAATCCGGGTCGACACGCCCAACGACGTGGGCGCCGACCGGCTGCTCAACGCGTTGGCTGCGCATACGCACTATAAGGGCCCGCTGGTGGTCATCGACTTCGGTACCGCCACCACCTTCGACGTTGTGGATCAGGATGGCGCCTATCTGGGCGGTGCCATCGCGCCGGGTATCAACCTGTCCATCGAGGCGTTGCACCAGGCCGCGGCCCGGCTGCCGCGCATCGGCATTGGCCGGCCGCAGGCCGCAATCGGGCGCAACACCGTGGCGGCCATGCAATCGGGCATTTACTGGGGCTATGTCGGGCTGATCGAAGGCATCGTATCGCGCGTCCGCTCCGAATATGGCGGTCCGCTCAAGGCGATCGCCACAGGGGGCCTGGCGCCGCTCCTCGCCGAAGGGACGCAGGTGATCGAACGGATCGACCAGGACATCACGCTGGAGGGGCTACGCCTGCTCTGCATGCGCAATCCCGCGCCGTCGCTGCCCAGCCGGATTCGCGCCGAACTGGAATAAGCCGGCGACAGGGGGCGAAATCTTCCGCCATTGCCCCTATATATGCTGTGAAATTGCGCGCCTTGCGCGCCTGATCCCCTGACGACTGCAACGCCGCCTTACGCGGCCTTAGGAAGACTATGACCGATTTGAACAAGAGTGACCTCGCCTTCATCCCGCTTGGCGGGACCGGCGAGATCGGAATGAATTTCAACGTCTATCGCTGCGACGGTCAGTACCTGGCGGTCGATTGCGGCATCGGCTTCGGCGGCTCGGAATTGCCGGAGGTTGAGGTGATGGTGCCCGACCCGGTGTGGTTGGCCGAGCGTCGCGATAAGCTCGTCGGCCTGGTCATCACCCACGCGCATGAGGACCATATCGGCGCGGTTTCGCATTTGTGGCGCAAGCTGAAATGCCCGATCTACGGCACACCCTTCGTCATCAACGTGCTGCGCCGCAAGCTGGGCGAGGTCGGCCTGGCGCAGGAGGTGAAGCTTCACACCATTAAGCCCGGCGGCAGCTTTTCCCTGGCGCCGTTCGAGTGTCAGTTCATCGGCGTCAGCCACTCGATCGTGGAAGCCCAGGCGCTGGTCATCCGCACCCGCCACGGCATCGTCGTCCACACCGGGGACTGGAAGCTTGATCCGTTCCCCCTGGTCGGCCCGCCGACGGATGAGGCTGGCTTCGCCGCGGTGGGCGAGGAGGGCGTGCTGGCAATGGTGTGCGACAGCACCAACGCCATGGTGGAAGGCCGCGCCGGTTCCGAGGCGGGGGTGCGCGAGGCTATGATCAAGGTGATCGGCGAGCTGAAGGGCCGGATCGCCGTGACCTGCTTCGCCACCAATATCGCTCGGGTCGAGAGCGTGGCGCTTGCCGCCCAGGCTGCCGGCCGCCGCGTGGCGCTGTTTGGCCGCAGTCTTCGCAACGCCGTCACCTCGGCGCGGGAATGCGGTTATCTGACGAAGGTGCCTGATTTCCTCAGCGAGGACGAGGCGCAGCGCATGGGCGATGACCAACTGGTCATCCTGTGCACCGGAAGCCAGGGTGAGGAGCGCAGCGCGCTCTCCAAGATCGCGGCCGACACCCACCCCAACATCTCGCTGGGCGAGGGCGACACTGTCATCTTCTCGGCCCGGATGATCCCGGGCAATGAGCGTGGCGTGCTGCGCATGCAGGACGAGTTGAGCCGCGCCGGCTGCCGCGTCATCACTGCCAGCGAGGTGCCGGTCCATTGCTCGGGCCATCCGGCTCGCGACGAGCTCAAGAGGCTCTATGCCCTGGTGAAACCCAAATACTGCGTGCCGGTGCACGGCGAATGGCGGCACCTTTCCGAGCATGCGGCGCTTGCCGAGGATTGCGGCGCCGATGCCATCCTGGTCGAGGATGGCGACATCCTGCGCCTGGCGCCGGGCCGCGCTGATGTGGTGGATAGTGCTGTCGTGGGCCGCCTGGCCATCGACGGCAACCGGCTGCTGCCGTTGGAAGGCGGCGTGTTGGGCGCACGCAAGCGCATGCTGTTTAACGGCGTGGTGGTGGCAAGCTTTGCAGTGGACCGCGCCGGAAAGGTGCTGGGCCGGCCGCAGGTTACCGCCCCTGGCTTGTTCGACAGCGATGGCGAGGAGCCTGAGCAGTTGGCCAACGAACTGGCCCGGGTGGTGATGGATCTGCCGCCGGGCCTGAAGCGCGAGGATAACGCGCTGCGAGAGGCTGCGCGCGCGGCGCTGCGCAAATCGGTCGGCCGCCGCCTGAAGAAGCGGCCGAATGTGGAAGTCCATCTGCTGCGTGTGTGAGGACGTGGGCGGAAGGCGGGCAGAGACAGGCGGTTCGGTGCCTTGACGTCCACACGGATGGCCGATGTTGGGAGGCGTGCCATCTTCTCCGAATCGAAAGGCAGATAAGCGATGAGCCTGGCTTCCGGCGTGCTGGTTTATTTCCTGATTTGGTGGGTTGCATTGTTCTGCGTGCTACCCATCGGCGTGCGACCGGATATTTCGGGTGCATCGACACCCGGCGGCTGGCGCGGTGCGCCGATGCAAACACGGGTCTGGCTGATCCTCCTCGGCACAACCTTGCTGGCAGCGATTCTCTGGACCGGCGTGTGGTGGCTAATGAGTTTCGAGGGCATGAGCTTCCGTGACGGCGTGCTCGCACGCTGAAGCCTCCTTGCCAGGTCGTCATCCTGTGGCGGGCGCACAAAAAAGAAGCGGACCGGGCCGGTTGGGGCGCGATCCGCTCTCATAACAGTCAGGCGGAGGCTTCTCGCCTTTTTTTCCGCCTTTGTCGCGATCGTTTGACGTGGACCGCCTCGACCACTTCCGCCAATCCTTGGAGCAGGGAGAGGGTTAGTCCTCTCTCTGCCGTGTGACTGGCGTTTCCTCCCTAAACTTGGGCGGCGCGATTTCTCGCGCCGCCCATTTTTTTAGCCCAGTCTGCAGGCGGTGGGAAGTAATAAATGCAGGCTAATGCGGCAACCAGGGCAGGATTCTTACCAAAATCGATGCTGCGGTGCAGTTATGTTGCTACGGTCCCGCAATGATCGTGCGGTTTGGGCTTCCACTCGTCCTGCGCTACATGGGGGCACGACATCGACGAGGACTATCCGCCTTGCGCCTATCTCGCGCCTTTCTGCCGACGCTTAAGGAAACCCCTGCCGAGGCGCAGATCGTCTCGCACAGGCTCATGCTGCGCGCCGGCCTGGTCCGGCAGACCTCCGCCGGCATCTACGCTTGGCTGCCGCTGGGGTGGCGGGTGCTGCAGCGCGTCGCGCAGATCGTGCGGGAGGAGCAGGACCGCGCCGGCGCGCACGAGGTTCTGATGCCGACCATTCAGTCAGCCGACCTGTGGCGCCAATCGGGCCGGTACGACGGCTACGGCCGCGAGATGCTGCGGATCATCGACCGGCACGACCGCGAGATGCTCTACGGCCCGACCAATGAGGAGATGATTACCGACATCTTCCGCAGCTACGCCAAGAGCTACCGCGACCTGCCGCGCAACCTCTACCACATCCAGTGGAAGTTCCGGGACGAGGTCCGGCCCCGATTCGGCGTCATGCGCGGCCGCGAATTCCTGATGAAGGACGCCTACAGCTTCGACCTTTCGGCCGAGGCCGCGCAGCACAGCTACCGGCAGATGTTCTTTGCCTACCTCCGCACCTTCCAGCGGCTGGGGCTGCGCGCCGTGCCGATGCGGGCTGACACCGGCCCGATTGGCGGCAACCTCAGCCACGAATTCATCGTGCTGGCGGAGACGGGCGAGAGCGGGGTGTTCTACGACAGCCGGTTCGAGGCGTCTGACTGGGCCGCGACCATCACCGACTACGACGATGTTGCCGGCCTAAAGCAGGCGTTTGACGACGTCACCGCCGTCTACGCCGCGACCGACGAGATGCACGACGCGGCCGCCTTCGAAGCCCTGGCGCCCGGCTCCCGCCGCGAAGGCCGTGGCATCGAGGTCGGCCACATCTTCTACTTCGGCACCAAATACAGTGCCGCCATGGGCCTGAGCGTCAACGGCGCCGACGGCAAGCCTGTCACCCCCGAGATGGGCAGCTACGGCATCGGCGTATCACGCCTCGTCGGCGCGTTGATCGAGGCGAACCACGACGAAGCCGGCATCATCTGGCCCGATAGCGTGGCGCCCTTTGCCGCCGCCATCCTCAATCTGAAGCAGGGCGATGCCGCCTGTGATGCCATCTGCGACCAGTTGCACGCCGCGCTGGGCGACCAGGCGGTGTATGACGACCGCGCCGAGCGGGCCGGGGTGAAGTTCGCCGATGCCGACCTGATGGGCTTCCCTTGGCAGGCGATCGTCGGGCATCGCGGCGCGGCGGCCGGCCGGGTCGAGCTGAAGCGCCGCGCCACCGGCGAACGCGAAGAGCTTTCGATCGAGGACGCGCTTGCCCGGATCAGGGGCTGATCGGCGCGTGCCCTGGCGGGATTTCGCGATCAAGCTGGCCGCCCTGGCCGCCGGCCTATTCTCCGCCCAGCCTATCCGCGAGAGCCTGGGCTGGCCGGATGAGATGGTGCTGACACTGGCCATCACTTTGCCGGTGATGATCCTCGTCCACATGGCGTTGCAACGCCTTTTCCGGCCCCGGCGCTGATGCCCGGCACGGGCCGCATCCTCGGTGCGGTCATTCTCGCTAACGCCGGTGTCGGTATCCTCCTCGCCATCGACCCGCCCTGGGCGCTGTGGCAGAAGGTGGCGCTCGGCGCGGCGGTCGGCCTCGCGGCCGACGCGCTGCTCCACCGCCTGACCCGGAACCTCTGATGCAATCGCCCGAAGCCGCGCCCCGGCCAACCCCGCCCCCGGGCCGCACCAAGGGCTTCGCCCTCGGACTCGTGGCCGTGGTGGCGGCGCTTATCCTTGGCCAGTACCTGATCGAGGCGCTGGCGCTGCCCAGCAACTTCATCGTCTCGCTGATCGTCTTCATCGTGCTCGACATCATCTTTATGTTCGCGCTCAACCGGATTTTCGGCCGCTGATGTTCAACCCCTTCGAACGCAAAATCGCCTTCCGCTACCTCCGCGCCCGCAAGGGCGAACGCTTCGTCTCGGTCATCGCGATCTTCTCCCTGGTCGGCATCGCGCTGGGGGTGGCCACGCTGATCATCGTGATGAGCGTGATGAACGGCTTTCGGCAGGAACTGCTGGGCCGAATCCTCGGGCTGATCGGCCATATGGCGGTTTACGCCGCCAGCACGCCCACCATCCCCGATTACGCCGAGCTGGTGGGCCGCATCCGCGCCGTGCCGGGGGTGGTTTCGGCTACCCCCCTGGTGGAAGGCCAGGTGCTGATGACAAGCGAGAGCGGCGGCGCTTCAGGCGGCCTTGCCCGCGGTGTGCTCCCGGCCGACATGGCGGCCCGCCGCATCGTCGCCGGCAACATCCGCGCGGGTTCGCTGGCCGATTTCGTCGGCGATGATGCGGTGATGATCGGCACCCGCCTGGCCACCCGGCTGGGGCTGCAGGTCGGCCAGAAGTTGACGCTGATCTCGCCGCAGGGCCGCACCACGGTGCTGGGCACCGTGCCGCGACTGCGCGCCTACACGGTGGCGGCGCTGTTCGAGGTCGGCATGAACGAATACGACAGCACCTTCGTCTTCCTGCCGATGGCCGCCGCGCAGATATTCTTCCAGACCGGCGACACCGCCAACCAGATCGAGGTCTTCGTCGAGGATCCGCTGAAGGCCCGCGCGGTCAACGACGCGATCCGCGCCGCTGCCGGAAGGCCGTTGCGCATCCTGGACTGGCAGGATGCCAATTCCAGCTTCTTCAATGCGGTGAAGGTGGAGCGGAACGTAATGTTCCTGATCCTCACGCTCATCATCATCGTCGCCGCCTTCAACATCGTCAGTTCGCTGATCATGCTGGTGAAGGACAAGGGGCGCGACATCGCGGTGCTGCGCACCATGGGCGCCACGCGCGGCAACGTC
>JACMRO010000170.1 GCA_014376425.1 Rubritepida sp. | reverse complement strand
TCCCCCCCGCTCCTTTGTGCCGCAATAGATGCGCTTGCCAAGGCGAAGCGGATAGACCGATAAGGGACTAATAGTTTGCACGCTCAAGACAAATTCTGCAAGAACAGGTCTAAATTCCGCTTTCTCAGTAGAAAACAATGAATGTCTTTCGCCTGGGTCAGGTTCAAAGCCACGATGCCGAATGGGCACCAGAATAAAGCAGGAGTTCTAAGAGCCATGACCGATCGTCCGATGTCTGAAATGATTCGCAATCGCCGCCCGCTGACGCTTCGGCTGGGCACGACCGTCACCGAAACATGTAAACAGATGAAGGAACGCCAGGTCAGCGCAGCGTTGGTGACTGATGAGGACGACCTTCTGCGGGGCATTTTCACCGGCCGGGACGCGGTGCGTCTGCTGGCGCAGGGTGGCGCGGCCGATGGTCCGGTCGAGGCCTTCATGACCCCGTCGCCCAACACCATGCCGCTCGGTTGCAACGCCATGGATGCGCTTCGCCTCATGCAGGATGGCGGTTTTCGGCACGTCCCCGTGGTCAACGACGGCATGGTGATGGGTGTGGTGTCGTGGGGTGACTTCCGCACCACCGAGCTTGACCAGCTCGGCTGCGAAAGCAATTTCTGGGAGCGGATTTAGCCATGCATACCGTGCGACATCTTCTCACCGCCCATGGTGCCGGATCACCAGGGCGCCGCCCGGTCATCTGGCTCGCTGCCCTCCTCGCGACAGCCCAGCTGGCCGCCAGCCCGGTCTGGGCGCAGTCAACCGGTGACCCCGTTGAAGGTCGGCGCCTCGCCACGGCCTGGTGCAGCGACTGTCACCAGGTCGGCGCGCGGCGCTTGACCACAGCCAATGATGCGGTCCCCAGCTATCAGGCCATCGCGGCGATGCCATCCACGACGGCGATGTCGATCCGGGTATTCTTGAGCACTTCCCATCAGGTCATGCCCAATTTCAACCTCACGGATACCCAGATCAGCGACGTGGCGGCCTACATCCTCAGCCTGCGCGGACGCCGGCCGGAGTGACAATCAGCGCCCGGCTTGATGCAGCACTGAACGGCCCGGCGGTGAAGGTTTCCAGCGGACGAGCCCGCTGAGCCCTGTACTTATCATGCGGCGCGGGCCCCGGCTTGTGGCGGGTGGTGCACGACCAGTCTCAGCCGCTTGAACTGCGCTGGCAGTCGTGGCGAAGGCGAGGAGCGGCTCATGAGCGCGTGCGGTATGGCTGCCTGACAGCCGGTGCCAGCAAGCGGCACCCATGCGTCGGCTCCCGCGCAGACTGGGATTGGCACCCGCCAACGGCTGACCGGGCCTGTCTGCGTAGTTTCCGTCCCTGACACAATTCGCTCATTCTCCCTACGCGGGGCCATGCGGCGCGCTGACGCGCCGAAGGGACGAAGGGCAGCAGCACGCATCGTCTCTGCGCGCCATCGAACAGACGATAGGGAGTGCCCCGCCATGCTGCTCGCGTCACCCGCGGAACCCGCATCCAATCGCAAGCTGGCGCTGCTGGCCTTCGCCATCTCAACCTATGTCGCGGTTCTGCTCCTGCCGACGCCGGCTGGCCTTTCCGCCTCCGGGCAGGTAGCGCTGGGGCTGTTGGCGCTGGTGGTCATCCTTTGGATCTCCGAATGCGTCTCACCCGCCGCCAGCGCGGTGCTGCTGATTGCAGGGGCCGTGCTGGGCCTGATGGGCAAGCCACTGCAGGCCGGCGGCACGCCGATGCGGTCCGCCGAGGCCTTGACCGTGATGCTGGCGGGCTTCTCCTCCTCGGCGGTGGTTCTGGTGGCTGGCGCGCTGTTCCTGGCCGTGGCGCTGCGGCTGACGGGGCTGGACCGGCGCGTGGCCCTGCTTGTGATGAGCCGCGTCGGCATCTCCCCTGCCCGGCTGACGGTGGGCGCCATGATCGTGGGTTTCGTCCTCGCCCTGTTCATTCCCTCCGCCACCGCGCGCGTTGGCGCCATTATTCCGATCATGGTCGGCGTCGTCACCGCGCTGGGGCTGCCGGTGACCAGCAGCCTGGGTGCGACGCTGATGATCGTGACCGCGCAGGCCTGCTCGATCTTCAACATGGCGGTGAAGACGGGTGCGGCGCAGAACCTCATCAGCCTGAACTTCATGCAAAGCAGCTTTGGCGAGACGGTGACCTGGGGCCAATGGTTCGTCACCGCACTCCCCCTCACGCTCTCCATGAGCGTGGTGCTGTTCTTCATCTCGCTGCTGCTGCTGCGCCCGCAGGTGCCGCCGGCCGAGGAGGCCCAGGGCCGGCTGGCGACCGAGGTCGCGGGCCTGGGCCCGGTCACGCCGGCCGAGTGGCGCCTGATGCTGGTGGCCGGAGCATTGCTGCTGGCGTGGTCCACCGAGGGCTGGCTGCATCCGTTCGACACCACCACCGTCACCCTGGTGGGCATCGCGCTGCTGCTCATGCCGCGGATCGGTGTGATGACCTGGGCGGGGGCTGAGAAGCAGGTGCCGTGGGGCACCATCATCCTCTTCGCCGCCGGCATCGCGCTGGGCATCCTGCTGGCGCGCACCGGTGCCGCGGCCTGGCTCGCGAACGTCACCCTGGGGCAGCTCGGCCTCGGCACCCGGTCGGTCGTCGCGGTGGTCGGCGCACTCTCGCTGTTCAGCATCCTGCTGCATCTGGGATTTGCCTCGGCGACGGGCCTGGCCAGCACCCTGATCCCGATCATGATCGCCTTCGCGCAGACCCTGCCCTTCTCCGCCCCGACCATCTTCGGCATTGTGATGATCCAGAGCTTCGTGGTCTCCTTCGGCTTCGTGCTGCCCACCAACGCGCCGCAGAACATGCTGTGCTACGGCACCGGCGCGTTCACCACCCTGCAATTCGCCAAGGTCGGCGTTGTCCTGACCGTGGCGGGGCTGGGGCTGATCCTGCTGCTGTCGGTGACGATCTGGCCGATGATGGGGGTGCTCTGAGATGCGCGGCAAGGTTGGCATCGTGGGCGTGGGCCAGGTCGGCGCCGCGGCAGGCTTCCTCCTGGCGCAGACGCCCGGCGTCGATGAACTCGTGCTGGTGGATCAGGACGCGGCACGGGCTGCTTCCGAGGCCGCCGACATCGCGCATGCCGCAGCCTTCGATGCCGCGGCCCAGGTGGCGGCCGGCGACTACGCCGCGCTGGCCGGCGCGCAGTTGGTGGTCATTGCCGCCGGCAGCAGCCTTAAACTGGGCCAGAACCGGCTGGATTTGCTGTCGGCCAATGTCGAGGTCGTGTCGCACGTGCTGGAGCGGGTGCTCAAGGTGGCGCCCGAGGCGGTGCTGCTGTTCGCCACCAACCCTGTCGATGTCATGCCGGCGCTCGCCGTGCGGCGCTTCGGCGTCCCGACGGGGCAGGCCATCGGCACCGGATGCGCCCTGGATTCGGCGCGTTTCTGCGATCGGCTGGCGCGCCATCTGGGGGTCTCGACCGGCTCGGTCCATGCCTATGTGCTGGGCGAGCACGGCGATTCCGAGGTGATGCACTGGAGCGGCGCGCAGGCCGCCGGCATGCCGCTGGTCCGCTTCGCCGAGGAACTGGGCCGGCCATTGCCCCCCGATCTTCGCGACGCCATCGCGCTCGAGGTGCGCGGCTCGGCCTATCGGATCAAGGAAGGCAAGGGCGTCTCCAATTACGGGATCGCCGGCTGCATCGCGCGGCTCGCGCGCAGCATCGTCAATGACGAGCAGGCCGTCTTCAGCGTCTCCACCTTCATGGAGGAGTTGCTGGGGGTGGCGGAGACTTGTGTCTCGCTGCCGCATGTGCTGGGCGCGCGAGGTGCATCGCGGCCCTTGATGCCCGCGATGGACGGCGCCGAGACCGCTGCGCTGCGACACAGTGCTGTGCTGTTGCACGACGCCATCCGTACGGCTCTGGGGGAAGCTCCAGGGGCAGGACACTGATCGACAGCCACGCCACGCGGTCTGGGAAGCCGGATTCTCCTCAGTCAGCGCGACGCACGACCCTAGGACCCCTATCGATGCGCCGCTTCCTCCTGTTCGCCTGGGTGCTGCTCGGCCTCGTCGGCGGGGCTGGTCTGCACGCCCTTGGCATGGCGATCCCGGCCGGATGGGTTTGGACGGCCGCGGCCCTGCCGGTGGCGGCGCATGTCGCACTCGGCCTGGTGCGATCCCTGCTGGGCGGGCGCGTCGGTGTCGATGTCGTGGCGCTGGCCGCCATCCTGGGTGCCGTGGCGCTGGGCCAGCCCGCGACGGCGGCGCTGATCGGCCTGATGGTGGCCGGCGGGGAGGCGCAGGAAGCCTGGGCCGAGGGTCGCGCCACGCGCGCGCTGACCGAGCTGATGGCACGCGCGCCCCGCCGCGCCGCCCGCCTCGTGGGCGAGGCGATCGAGGAGATCGACATCGCCGACATCCGCCCCGCCGACCTGCTGCTGGTCCGCCCGGGGGACACGGTGCCCGCCGATGGCGTGCTGGAGGATGCGGCGGCCACGCTCGATGACAGCATGCTGACGGGCGAGCCGCTGCCGGTCGCCTTCGACAAGGGTGCTTCGCTGCGCAGTGGCGGGATCAATGCCGGAGGGGCGTTCCGCATGCGGGCGGTGAGCGATGCGCAGGCCAGCACCTATGCCGCTATCGTCCGGCTGACGCAGCAGGCGAAAGCGGAACGCGCGCCGCTCGTCCGGCTGGCCGACCGCTGGGCGCTTGGCTTCGTAGGGCTGACCATCGTCATCGCCGGCGGCGCCTGGGCTGTGACCGGGGACGCGATGCGCGCCCTGGCCGTGCTGGTCGTGGCGACTCCCTGCCCGCTGATCCTGGCCGCACCCGTCGCGCTGATGGCCGGCATCGGACGGGCGGCGCGGCGGGGCATCGTGGTCAAGGGTGGCGGCGCGCTGGAACGGCTGGCGCGGGTGCGGACCGTGCTGTTCGACAAGACCGGCACGCTGACGCCCGAGCCCCCGCAGCTGGCGGCGGTGGATGCCGACCCGGGGCTGGGCCGCGATGCCGCGCTGCGGCTTGCGGCGGCGCTGGCGCAG
>JACMRO010000014.1 GCA_014376425.1 Rubritepida sp. | reverse complement strand
GCTTGGGCGGGGGCGGCGGCGGCGGCGGCGACACGGTCGGCGGCGGGGCCACCGCGGCGGGGGGGGAGGGCATGGCGCGGCCCTTCAGCGGCCGGAAGCGCTGCGCCACGGCCGCCCACAGCGCGCGGTCCTCGGCGCTGAGCCGATTACTCGTCATCCACCAGCAGCACATGCAGCCGCCGCGGGCCATGCGCGCCAAGCTCCAGCGTCTGCTCGATGTCTGCGCTGCGGCTGGGGCCGGTGACCAGCATGACGTTTCTGGGCATCCACACCCCCTGCGGCCCGGCAGCCCGCAGCCGGTCCCACGCCTCCTCATAGGCGCCCACGATATCGCTGGCGCGCAGCAGCACCATGGCCGTGTCGGGCAGCAGGTTCAGCGTCGTCGGGCGCGCGGGATCGCTGGGCAGCATCAGCGTGCCGGTCTCGGCGATGCCGGCGAAGCCATGCGTCAGGCACACCAGGTCGTCGGGATGGGCGCGACGGGCTTCGGGCGTGAGCATCGGCCGGTCCGCCCAGGGCAGATCGGCCAGCATGGGCGCGATGGCGAAGCGGCTGGGCAGGTTGTGCCGCGCCAGATAGGCCGCCACCGCGCCGGGCACCGCGGCCGCGTCGGCCAGGCGCTCGAAGGTGGCGAATTCCTTCTCAAGATTGCGCAGGAACAATGCGATCTGCTCGGGCCGTGGCACCCGCGAACGGGCGGGGATGAGCTGGCGCGGATGAGCGGCCAGCCGGCCCTCCAGCATGGCGCGCTGATCCGCCGGCAGCGGGCCGCGGCGTAATCCGCGGCGGATGCTGTCCAGGATGGCTTGCCGGCTCATGGCCGCAGCACCGCTTCGAGTTTCGCCAGCGCGTCCTCGATGCGGTTCAGCCGCGCCTCGATCTCCGACGGCGCCGGCAACCCGGCGCGCAGCCAGGCCAGGGTGGTGCGGTGTTGCTGCAACAGGCCGCTCATCCGCGCCGCTTCCGCCGGGCATACTGCGCCATGAAGGTGCCGCCGGGTTGCGGCACCGGCAGGTCGCGCCCCGCCGTCCAGCCGCCGGCGAAGGGCAGACTGCGAAACACGCCCTGCCCGCGACCCCAAAGCCGCAATGCCAGGTTGGCCGCGCCGGTCGCCGAGCGATACAGCCCCGGCCGCTGGGCGAACCAGCCCCAGATGCCCAACCCGCTGCGCACCCCCTGCGGCGAGAGATGCTGGTCGAACTCCCGCTCGCGCCAGTGCCGCATCAGCTTGGGCAGGGGTATCTTCACCGGGCAGACGCTCTCGCACCGGCCGCAGAAGGTGGACGCGTTTGGCAGATGCCCGGCGCGGTCGACGCCGATCAGGGTGGGCGTCAGCACGCTACCCATCGGGCCCGGGTACACCCAGCCATAGCTGTGCCCACCGACGGCGCCATAGACCGGGCAGTGGTTCATGCAGGCGGCGCAGCGGATGCAGCGCAGCATGTCCTGGAATTCGGTGCCCAGCATGTTGGACCGGCCGCCATCGAGCAGCACCACATGATACTCCTCCGGCCCGTCCAGGTCCCCCGGCCGCCGCACCCCGGTGCTGAAGGTGGTGTAGACCGAGAAGTCCTGCCCGGTGGCGGAGCGTGCCAGCACCCGCAGCAGGCTCGTCGCATCCTCCAGCGTCGGCACCATTTTCTCGATGCTGGCCAGCGCGATATGGACCCGCGGCAGCGTCTGCGTCAGGTCGCCATTGCCCTCGTTGGTGACGATGACGGAAGAGCCGGTCTCGGCGATCAGGAAGTTGGCGCCGGTGATGCCGACATCGGCCGCCAGGAATTTCTGGCGCAGCTTGATCCGCGCCTCGGCCATGATGTCGCGGCGCTCGGCGAACACCCGGTCGGGTGCGAGGTCGGTGTGCACGCGGCGAAAAGTCTCCTCCCAATCCTCGCGGTTGAGGTGGAAGGCGGGGGCGATGATGTGGCTGGGCCCCTCGTCGCGGATCTGCAGGATGTACTCGCCCAGGTCGGTCTCGACCGGGGTGATGCCGTGCTTTTCCAGATGCTCGTTGACGGCCAGCTCCTCGCTGATCATCGACTTGCCCTTGGTGACGGTGCGGGCGCCGGCATCCTGGCAGATCTTCAGGACCGCGGCGCGGGCTTCATCGGCGGTGCTGCACCAATGCACCCGGCCGCCCGCAGCCTCGACATTGGCGGCGAAGGTTTCCAGGTAGAAATCGAGGTTCGCCAGGGTGTGGTTCTTGATGTCGGCAGCGGTGTCGCGCAGCGCCTCGAATTCCGGCAGGCCGGCGACGGCCGCGGCGCGCTTGACCTGGAAGCCTTCCTTCGCGCGGCCCAGCGCCTTTTGCAGGCCGGGGTCGTCCAACGCGTGGCGGGCGCGTTCCTGGAATTCGGGCGAATGTATCTGCATAAGGTCATCGTAGCGCGCGGCGCGGGGCGCGGGTAGCGTCGCGGTCATTGAACGGGAAGTACCCGGAAGACGCCCGGGAAATGCCCGGTGGTACTGCAAGCATCGCGCGGGTTAGCCTTCCCCGGCACATTCAGGGGACACCGCCATGATCGCCCGCCGCACCTTCGCCGCCGCCGGCCTGGTCGCGACCCACGCCCCCCTGGCCGCCCCCCGGGCCGCCCGCGCGCAGACCGCGCCCATCCGCCTGGGCGTGCTGACCGACATGTCCGGCCCCTATGCCGGCAACACCGGGCCCGGCAGCGTGACCGGCGTACGCCTGGCGGTGGAGGATTTCACCCGCGACAACCCTGGCATCCGAGTCGAGGTGGTGGTGGCGGACCCGCAGAACCGCGTCGATACCGGCCTGCAGATCGCCCGCTCCTGGTTCGACCGCGACGGGGTGGACGCGATCATCGACGTGCCGACCTCGGCCATCGCGCTCGGCCTGGTCGACATCGTGCGCGACAAGAACAAGGTGGCGCTGATTACCGCCGCCGCTGCTTCAGACCTGTCGGGCCGTGCCTGCTCCGCCAACCACGTGCACTGGGTCTACGACACCTGGGCGATGGCCCATGCCGTGGGCACCGCCACGGTGCAGGATGGCGGCGACACCTGGTTCTTCCTGACCGCGGACTATGCCTTTGGCCATGCCATCGAGCGCGACACCGGCGG
>JACMRO010000169.1 GCA_014376425.1 Rubritepida sp. | reverse complement strand
CGGCCGACGCCGGCTTCGACGCCGTGGAGTTCCTGTTTCCCTACGACCATCCGCGCGAAGACGTCGCTGCCTGGCTGGGCGCGGCAGGCCAGTCCCATGAGCTGTTCAACCTGCCGCCTGGAGACTGGTCGGCCGGGGAGCGCGGCATCGCCTGCCTGCCGAGCCGCGAAGCGGAGTTCAGGGCCGGCGTGGAAACCGCGCTGTCCTATGCCGAAGTGTTGGGCACGCCGCGCCTGCATGTGATGGTCGGCCTGCTGCCTGAAGGCGCCGACCGGTCTGTTCACCTGGCCGTCTACGAGGCCAACCTGCGCCACGCCGCGCAGCGACTGGCCAGCCGCGGGCTGACGCTGCTGATCGAGCCGATCAACGGTCGCGACATGCCCGGCTACCTGCTGCAGACCCAGGCTGAAGCCCACGCGATCCGCGAGCGCCTGGCGCTGCCCAATCTGAAGGTGCAGATGGACCTCTACCACGCCCAGATCATGGAAGGGGACCTCAGCACGCTGATGCGGCGCCACCTGGACGGCATCGGCCATGTGCAGGTGGCCGGCGTGCCCGCGCGCCACGAGCCCAACGAAGGCGAACTCAACGCCGTCCACCTCTACAGCCTGCTCGACGAGCTGGGCTACACCGGCTGGATCGGTTGCGAGTACCGACCGAAGGCCGGCACCGTGGCCGGCCTGGGCTGGCTGGCCGCCTACCGTTGACCAGGAAGCCTCATTATTTTTTTCGACCACATGCGATTTAGCGCAGCAACCACCACAAGAGAAACGACATGAACGTAGTCATCACCGGTGGCGCCGGTTTTCTGGGACAACGCCTGGCGCGCCGGCTTCTACAGCGCGGCACGCTGGCCGGCGCCGACGGCGGCCAACAGCGCATCGAACGCATCACCTTGCTGGACGTGGTCGAGGCCACCGGCTTTGACGAGGCGCGCATCGTCGTGTTGGCCGGCGACATTGCCGATTCCGCCGTGTTGAGCCGGGCCATCGACAGCAAGACCGTTTCGGTGTTCCATCTCGCCGCGGTGGTCAGCGGGCAGGCCGAGCGCGATTTCGAGCTCGGCATGCGCGTCAACCTCGATGCGGCGCGCCTGGTGCTCGACGCTTGCCGCAGCGCGGGCAGCACGCCGCGTGTTCTCTTCACCAGTTCGGTTGCCGTCTACGGCGGCAAACTGCCCGACGTGGTTCTGGACAGCACGGCACTCAACCCGCAGTCCTCCTACGGCGTGCAGAAGGCCATCGGCGAGATGCTTCTGAGCGACTACAGCCGCAAGGGTTTCGTCGACGGACGCGTGGCGCGCCTGCCGACCATCAGTGTGCGGCCGGGGCGGCCCAACCAGGCGGCCTCGTCGTTCGCCAGCGGCATTATCCGCGAGCCGCTCAACGGGGAGGTTGCCGTCTGCCCGGTGGGCGGCGAGACGCGCCTGTGGTTGCTGTCGCCACGCCAGGCCATCGAGAGTCTCATCGCGGTGCATGACCTCGCTCCCGGCGAACTGGGTACCAACCGCATCGTCAACCTGCCCGGGCTGTCTGTGTCCGTCGACCAGATGGTCGCTGCGCTGCGCACCGTCGGCGGCGATACGGTGGCCGACCGCATCACCTGGACACGCGACCCTGCCGTCGAACGCATCGTCGGCAGCTGGCCTGGCGCTTGGGACACCCGCCGCGCCGAAGCGCTGGGCCTGAAGGCCGACGAGAGCTTCGAGGCCATCGTTCGCGCTTACGTCGAAGACGACCAGCCGCGGGCCTGAGCTTTCTTTTGACCCATTTCCTCACCTAGACATCCGGAGACGACATCTTGGAAAAGATCACAGCAGACGAAGCGGCGCGCATGGTGCGCGATGGCGACGCGATTCTCATCAGTGGTTCGGGCGGCGGGCACTCGGTGCCCGAAGCCCTGCTCGAGGCCGTGG
>JACMRO010000168.1 GCA_014376425.1 Rubritepida sp. | reverse complement strand
CGATCCTGTTGTTCCTGACCCTGTGCCAGTTCCCGCTGTTTCTCTCGCCCTTCCTGCTGGGGCCGATCTATCGCAGGTTAGGTTCCATTAGGCGAAATCCCTAAGTCTTTGTTTTGGTTTTATTTCCGGATGGTGAACAGTCTATCGTTCAATAAAATTATGCAAAATCGATGATGACTTACACAGGCTCAGGGCCATCAAGCATTTCGTAAAGGGCTCTCAGATGCCCCACAATTTCACGAATTTGCCCTACGTAATTTTGCGATACCGCATAGCCGTGACCTTCGCGTGTTCCGTCTTGGTAAATTGATTCAACGTGTACAACTCCCGACGAGCCGTCCGCAATTGTTAGGATACCGGAGACAAATTTGTGCCCACCCACGTTTTGCAGAATGTTTTCTCTTCTTACTTTTGCCCCTAGCGGATGTCCAACGGTTCTATTTCTAAGATCCCATATGACCCCACAATTAAAACCTAGGAATGACAGTTTTTTCCCTAGACACTCGTAAAGTCCTTTCGCTGCATCCTGTTGGATGATCATAAGTTGGATTAGTCCAAAGATGACGATTCTAATTTCTTTTCCACCCAGCCCTCTCAATACATTGGAAAAATCATGCATATCATTTGTGGTTGATGCAATATTACGCATCGAAGCCTCGAACAGCCCGATAACACCACGTTTACTTACTATTTCGCCTATTTTTGCGGACGAGTTGATTTTGTTCAGGATTTTCTCCATGTCAGCCAGATCCGATCGATACATCTTAATCCCCCATTTTAATCAAATATGGTATATTGGTGTATGAATATAGAAAAATTGGTTACCAATCTCGCAAATTTAAAGCCTAAACGAGCTTGTATTTTCCCACGTAAATCTTTCGGAGAATTGTGGAACTAAATCAAGTTAGCTATGGTGCCAAACACGAATGCAAAACGACGTGGCTATGTTGTCGAAATTCAAATGAATACACTTTCTTTCCAGAAATCTGTCTAGAAGGCCTTTGCCTCTACGATCTTTATCAGAATCGGTCATCAGGCCACCAAAGAACTGACCGATTCTAAGCGTTCCCGCACCAGCCGTAGCACCGCGTGCAATTCGTTCCTTGAAGCTATTGTAACTAGCCCTTCCTCGTTCCAGGCTCCGGCATGCCTAATTCCCGCCATGCGCGACCCGCCGGCGGCGGCGTCCCCGGCGTCGACGAGGCCGGGCGCGGCCCCCTGGCGGGCCCGGTGCTGGCCGCCGCCCTGGTCTTCACCCGCGGCGTCCCGCGCGGCCTGGGCCGGCTGCTTGACGACAGCAAGAAGCTGACCGCCGGCCAGCGCCACGAAGCCTTCGCCGCACTGCAACTGGCCCGCGCCGCCGGCCGCGTGGAATACGCCATCGCCGCCGCCTCGGCCGCCGAGATCGGCAGTGTGAACATCCTCCAGGCCACCTATCTCGCCATGCAGCGCGCCGTGTCCCGCCTGCCAAGCCGGCCGGACGTGGCCCTGATCGACGGCAACCGCGCGCCGGCCATGCCCTGCCGCACCATCTGCATCGTGGATGGCGACGCGCTGAGCTTGTCCATCGCCGCCGCATCGATCTTGGCCAAGGTGGTGCGCGACCGGGCGATGACGCGGCTCTGCGCCCGCTGGCCGGCCTATGGTTTTTCCTCGCATAAGGGTTACGCCAGCCGTTCGCACCGGGCGGCGCTGGAGGCGCATGGCCCGACGCCGCACCATCGTCGCGGCTTCGCTCCAGTCGAAGCGGCTTATGGGCGGCTGCTCTTCACCCCATAACGGCAACCAGGCGCGCTTCTGCCCGTTGGGTCTTCACACCGAAGAAGGAGCGAACCATGAGCTTTTCGACGAAAATCGCAGAAGACGACGAGGTCATCGGCAGCGATGGCGGCCATGTCGGCACGGTGGACAAGGTCGAGGGCAACCGGATTAAGCTGACCAAGGCGGACGATCCGGACGGCTCAGGCGCGCATCACCACTTTATCCCGCTGAGCAACGTAGCCTCGGTGGAGAATGGCAAGGTAAAGCTCACCATGCCGGCCGAGCAGGCCAAAACCATGGCCGCCGCGACCATCTGATTTGGTTCGACGTCCAGGCCCGGCCGCCGCAGGGCGCGCCGGGCCTTCGTCGTTTCAGCGCTCCACCTCTTCCGCCGGGTGGCCGATGGCGGCCAGGCCCTCGGATAGGAGGTCGCCCAGCATCTCGGTCTCCATGAGATAGGTCGCCGCTGTGCCGGCGGCGTTACGCTCACGCGCCAGACGCAGCACTTCCGCCCATTCGTCTGCCTCGTAGTCGCCACGACCGATCCAGGTCAGCGCGATCAGCGTCGCCTGCTCGTCCTCATTCAGGTCGTCGATCAGGCCACGCAGCGTCTCGCCCATTTCGGACGGGTCGTCCTCCGGCGTCTCCTTCTCCTGCATCTCCTCGTTGAGCGCCTCCTCATCCAGCTCCTCGGCGGCGCGGGCGCCGTCGATGATGGCGATGAGGGTGGGCATGGGGATGCCGATCTCGATCGGCTCGTCCGGGTCTTGCTGATTGTCGCTCATGGAATGCTCCTTTGCCGATGCAACGCGGCAGGGCCACTGCGGCTGCCTCAGTCCATGAACTTAGCGAAGCGCACCGCGGTCAGCCCCGGTGCGGTGCGCAGGCTGGGCATCACCAGCAGGCAGTCGTCATGCGGCGTGCGAATTTCCAGCTCGCCATCCACCGCCACCAACGTGCCGGCGACGGCGACGACGTCACCACCGCGGAAAGGCCGGGCGAAGCGGAAATCGGCGTGGCGGGCGGTGATCGTGCTCGTCACCCGCGCCAGGCACGAGGCCGCGGTCGGCACCGCGCCCGGCAGCAATCCGTTCAGCACCAGCATCCGGAGCGCCACGGTCTCGGTCAGCGCCACCGTCTCCCGCTCCCAATGGCTGCCGGCCTCCAGCAGCACGCCGTGCCGCCCCAGCTGCCCGATATGGTCGATCAATCGCCGCCCCGCCTCGTGGCCCGGGTCGGACACCACCAGCGGCGGCGCCCCGAGCCGCAGCGCCATTCCTTCCGCGGCTTGCGAACCGACCAGCAGCAGCGGGTCCGACGGCCACAGCATCGAATGCAGGTCGAGCACCACATCGGCGCTTTCCAGCAGCGGCCGCAGCACCCGGGCGCGGCGCAGTTCGGACGACCGGCCGGCGCCGTCCAGCAGGTCCCGGTCCCAGACACGGTTGAAATCCTGTTCGAGGAACCGGCTGGCGGTGGGGTCTTCGGGCGCGAACCCCGCATAGGCGTCGAGATTGGCGAAGATCAGCGACAGCCGCCCGGCAACTGGCCGCAGCCCCGCGCGCAGCCAACGGTCCAGCAGGATGGCACCGCTGATCTCGTTGCCATGGTTGAGCGCCACCACGGCCACGTGCGGCCCGGGCACCGGTGCGTCGAAGCTCCAGGCGCCGCGCACGACATTGCCATCCACCCATGGCCGGAGGTCGGGCGCGGCGATGCGCACCGGCAGGCCGGGGCCGGGGTGCCCGGTGGCCAGTGCGGCCAGCGCATGGTCGAGAGTCACGTCGCTCAATGGCATCGCAGCCCCTTTCCGGGCCAGTCTAGACGTGACAGCGTGCCGCGCAATCGGGGCCAGGAGGAGGGCCGCATGGAGGGCCGGATGGCACCGCGCATTGGAATCGTCGGCCTGCATCTGGAGGCGAACGCCTTCGCCCCACCCACCACCGAGGCCGACTTCCGCGCCCAGTGCTGGGCCGAAGGCGAGGCGATCTCGGCCCAGGCCCGCGCGCCGTCCTCGCACCTGCCGGCGGAGTTGCCGGGCTTCTACCGGCGCATGGACGACACCGGGCCCTGGGTGGCGCTGCCCGTCGCGATCTGGTCCGCCCCGCCCGGCGGCCCGATCGAGCAGGGGCTGTTCCTGCGCATGCTGGACGATGCCCGCCGCGGCCTGCTCGCGGCGCTGCCGCTCGACGCGGTCTACGTTCCCAGCCACGGCGCCAGCAGCGCCACCGGCGACGAGGATAGCGACGGCACGCTGGTCGCGATGATCCGCGAAGTCGTCGGCCCCCGCGTACCGATCGTCGTCACCCACGACCTGCATTGCAACGTCAGCGAGCGCCTGGTCGAAGCGGCCGACAGCCTGATCGCCTATCGCACCAACCCCCATGTGGACATGGCGGCGCGCGCCGCCGAGGCGGCCAACATGCTGCGCCTGATGCTGGCCGGCACGAGGACGTTCAAGGCCTTCATCCGCCTGCCCCTGGCGCCGCCCACCGTCACCCTGCTGACCGATGCCGGCCCCTATGCCGACCTGATCCGCGACGCCGAGGCGATGATGGGCTACGACATCATCAACGCCTCCGTCACCGGTGGCTTCGTCTTCAGCGACCTGCCCAAATGCGGCATGACGGTGAGCGTGACCGCGCGCAGCCAGGCGGGCGCCGACGCCGCCGCCAGGACCCTGGCCGACCGCGCCTGGAGCGACCGCCACCGTCACACCCGCACCCTGCTGAGCGTGGCCGAAGCGGTCGAGGTCGCCCGCGCCGCGACCCAGACCGTCATCTTCTCCGACAGCGGCGACAACCCCGGCGGCGGTGGCCGCGGCAACACCACCTGGCTGCTGCAGGCGTTGCACGAAGCGCGGGTGCCCGGCGTGGTGCTGGGCCTGTTCGTCGACCCGGCGCTGGCCGCCGAAGCCCATGCCCTGGGCGAAGACGCCGTCTTCGATGCCCGATTCAACCGCGTACCCAGCGAATTCAGCCGCCCCTTCACCGCCGGCGCGCGCATCGCCGCCCTGACCGACGGCCAGGGCACCGGCCGCCGCGGCACCATGGCCGGGCGGGACTTCAACCTCGGACCCAGCGCCCGCCTGACCCTGGAGGATAGCGGGTTGGAGGTGGTCGTCATCTCGCTGCGCCGGCAATGCCACGAGCCGCGCACACTGGAAATGCACGGCATCGACATCGTCGCCGCCCGTTGCGTGGTGGTGAAAAGCCGTGGCCATTTCCGCGCGGGCTTCGCCGAATTCGCCCCGCCCCAGCGCATCCATGAAGTGGACACCGCGGGCCTGACCAGCCCGGTTTTAGCCAACTTCGCCTGGAAGCGCCTGCCGCGCCCGGTCTGGCCGCTGGACGCTTCGGTCATGGCCCGGCTTGACCCGGTCACCCAGACCGCCGGGGGTGCTACCCCTTCGCCACCATGAACCACATCGCCGCCAGCAGCGGCACGGTCGCCAGCAGCCCGACCGCGATCCACCAGCGCGACAGGGTGAAGTAGGCCTGGGGGACAGGCACGCCGGCCACGAACCCCCGTGCCATCCGCGCCTGCTTCACCTGAATGGGCACCAGCACGCACAGCCACAGCATGCCCGCCAGCACGAAGCTGATTTCCGACAGCACGATCCACCGGTCGCGCAGCACGTCCATACCCGCCACCCAGGCCGCGCCATAACCACCCACCAGCAACAGCAGAATGCCCCAGAAGGTGAAGGCCCAATCCGTCAGCGTCACCAGCCGCTGCGCCCGGGCGATGATGACCGGGTCACGCGTGCGGTCGCTCAGCACCTTCCAGGCCGAGGTGACAGTGACGTTGCCGAGCAGGGAGATTACCCCGAGCAGGTGGATGAACTTGAAGATCTCGTAGGTCATGTCAGGCGGGTACGACCCAGGCGCCCGTTGCCAGAAAACAGCCGCACCGGCCTGTCACGCCGCCAGCCCTGGGCCAGGGGTGGCGTGGCGAGCGATAAGCGCAGGAATGCACGACTCTTGGGCATGACGGGTCCTCGACTGTAAACAAGATTGCCACGGCAGTGCCCGGTGCCGCCAGCCGGGCCCTGGCGGGGCGCGCGGGATGTGCCATGCTCCCTCACCTTTCGCGGAGACCACGCATGTTCCGATCAGCCCTCCTCGCCGCCTGCCTCGCATTTCCCGCCCTGGCGCCCACCGCCCTGGCGCAGGTGCCGGCCAGCCTGCCCGCCGGCCCGCGCGTGGCCATCGCCGCCGTCACCCAGCCATTGCCGACCCAGCCGCAATACACCCGCGTCGACCAGCCCATCCTGCGCGACCTGGTCCGCGAGCGCTCCGGCGGCCGCATCGAGGTCACTCTCTCGACCCATGCCGAGCGCAACCTGGCCGGCAACGAGATCGTACGGCTGGTGCGCTCGGGCCAGGTCGACATCGGCGCCGGCACCCTCTCCACCCTGTCCGGCGACGTCCCTATTCTCGACGGTATCGACCTGGCCGGCCTGGCGCCGGACCATGGCAATGCGCGGCGCATCGCCGACGAGATGATGGCGGTGGCAAACCGGGATCTGGAGCGCTTCAACACCCGCCTGGTCGCTACCTACCCCTTTCCGGCGCAGGTGCTGTTCTGCCGCCAGCCCTTCACGAGCCTCACGGACCTGCGTGGCCGACGCATCCGCACCTTCGGCAATTCGCTGGTCGATTTCTTCACCGCCATCGGCGCGCAGCCCACCTCGATCGGCTTCCCCGAAGTCTATTCGGCGCTGGAACGCGGCGTGGTGGATTGCGCGATCACCGGATCCGGCTCGGGTGCCGCGGCACGTTGGCCGGAGGTCTCGACCCACATCTCCAACCTGCCGCTGTCCTGGGCCGTCGCCGGCTACATCGTGAACCTGCAATGGTGGAACCGCCTGGCGCCGGAGGTCCGCGCCTTCCTCGAAGCCACCATGAAGCAGGTGTCGGACGAGCAGTGGGCGCTGGGCCTGGCGGCGACCCGTGACGGCATCGACTGCAACATCGGCCGCACCGAACTCTGCCGCATCCACAACGTGGCCGCGCGCCCGATGACCGAGGTGGTGGCGACCGATGCCGACCGTGCGCTGGTTCGCCAGGTCTTCGAGCAGACCGTGCTGCCGGGCTGGGTGCGGCGCTGCGGCGCGCGCTGCGGCGAGGTGTACAACCAGGTCATCGCACCCATCGCAGGCATCCGGTTCGGCGGTTGAGGGGTCTGCTGGCCGCAGCCGGAGGGCTGCGACAGGGCGTGGCGTGGGTCGCCGCGGTGATGGCGCATCTGGCGGGCTGGAATTATCTGGCCTGCGCGTTGTTCATCACCTTCGACATCGTGGCGCGGAACTTCTTCGGGTTTTCGAGCCGTGCGACGGTCGAGGTCACCGGCTACATGCTGGCCTGCGGCATCGCCTGGGGGCTGGCGCATACGCTGGCGGCACGGGCGCATATCCGGGTGGATGTGCTGGTCAACCGTTTCCCGGTCGCGGTGCGGGCGCCGCTGCATCTGTTCGCGTTGCTGCTGCTGGGCGTCTTTGCCGTCTTCATCGCCTGGGCCGCGTACTCGCTCTACGACGAAAGCGCGCTGTTCGATGCGCATGACAACTCGGCGCTGCGCATCGCCATGGTCGTCCCGCAGGGCATCTGGCTGGCCGGCATCCTGGCCTTCGTGGTGATGGTTGCCGTGCTGCTGCTGGAATCCGTTCTTGCCCTGCTGGCCGGCGAACCGGGCCGGCTGGACGGCCTGCTCGCCAGCCGCAGTGTCGATGACGAAGCGGCCGAGGCGCTGGCCGCGGTGAAACTGGCGCCGCGATGATCGCCGTCTTCTTTCTGCTCGGCCTGCTGGGGGTGCTCCTATTCGCGGCCGCCACCGGTGCCGCCGCCCTGCCCATCGCCGAAATTCTGATGCTGATCGGCGTGTTCGTGCTGTTCTTCGGCTCGGGCGTATACATCGCCGCGGTGCTCGGGATACTGGCCTTCCTCACCGGCTTCATGTTCAGCGACCGGCCATGGTGGAATTT
>JACMRO010000167.1 GCA_014376425.1 Rubritepida sp. | reverse complement strand
CGGTGCGCGACGCCTGGGGCCGAGCGCGCGGCGCCGTGCGCGCGGTGGACGGCGTGTCGCTGCGCGTCATGCCCGGCGAAGTACTGGCCATAGTGGGCGAGAGCGGTTGCGGCAAATCCACCCTGGGCCGGGTCGCGCTGCGGCTGATCGAGCCGGATGCCGGGCGCATCCGCTTCGATGGCGAGGACTTCTCCGGGCTGCCGCCGCGTGCCCTGCGGGCCCGCCGGCGCGATGCGCAGATCATCTTCCAGGACCCCTTCGGCAGCCTGGACCCCCGGATGTCGGTGGCGGACGCCATTGCCGAGCCGCTCATCCTCCACACCGCGCTGGACCGCGCCGGGCGCGCCGAACGCGTGGCTGGCCTGCTGCGGCGGGTGGGGCTGCGGCCTGAGATGGCGGGGCGCCGGCCGCATGAACTATCAGGCGGCCAGCGCCAGCGCATCGCCATCGCCCGCGCGCTGGCCAGCGAGCCGCGGCTGATCATCGGCGACGAACCGGTCTCCGCGCTCGACGTCTCGGTGCAGGCGCAGGTGCTGAACCTTTTGCAGGACCTGATCCGGGAGCTGCGCTTCGGCTTCGTCATGATCAGCCACGACCTGGGCGTCGTGCGCCACATCGCAGACCGGGTGGCGGTGATGTATCTTGGCCGCATCGTCGAGGAAGGGCCGGTGGCCACGGTCTTTGCCGCGGCGCGGCACCCCTATACCCGCGCCCTGCTGGCAGCGGTGCCGGGCCAAGGGGCGCCGGCTGGGGCGCCGGCTGGGGCAGGGGCTGGGGCAGGGGCTGGGGCGCGGGCAGCGCTGTTGCAGGGCGACGTGCCCAGCCCCATCGCGCCGCCGCCGGGCTGCCGCTTCCACACCCGCTGCGGCTTCGCGCAGGCGCAATGCAGCGCCTCCATGCCCGAGCTGCAGGGCGACACCCATCGCGACGCCTGCCTGCTGTCGGACACGCTGCCGCCGGCCACGCCGTTCCACGAAAACACCACCGGTGGCGAGCGCCTCACGCGCCTCGCCGCCCGCTTCCAAAGGGAGACCGCCTGATGCGCCGCCTCATCCTCGCCGCCATGCTCCTGGCCGGCGCCGCCAGCGCCCAAGGGGTAACCCAGAACCTCCGCATCGGGCTGCGCGAAGACCCCGACATCATGGATCCGACGCTGGCCCGCACCTTCGTCGGCCGTATCGTCTTCGCCGCCATCTGCGACAAACTTTTCGACATCAACGAACGGCTGGAGATCGTGCCGCAGCTGGCCACCGGCCATGTGTGGGACGACCCGCGCACCCTGCGCATCACGCTCCGGCCGGGGGTGAAGTTCCACGATGGCGAGCCGATGGATGCCGAGGCGGTGCGCTACTCGCTCAACCGCCACCTCACCCTGCAGGGCAGCTTCCGCCGCGGCGAGATCAACGGCGTCACGGCCGTCGAGGTGGTGGACCCGCTGACCGTCCTGATCCGCCTGGCCGAGCCCTCGGCCGCTTTCCTCAGCCAGCTGACCGATCGTGCCGGCATGGTGGTGAGCCCCCGCGCGGCCGAAGCCGCCGGCCGTAATTTCGGCCTGCGCCCGATCTGCGCCGGCCCCTACCGCTTCACCGAGCGCGTGGCGCAGGACCGCATCGTGGTCGACCGCTTTGCCGACTACTGGAACGCCGCTGCCGTCACGATCCCCCGCATCACTTACCAGATCATCACCGACAGCACGGTACGGCTGGCCAACCTGCAGTCAGGCGCGCTGGAGATGGTACAGAGCGTCGACCCCGATGACGTGGCGGCGGTGCGCCGCAACAACCGGCTGCGCCTGAGCATCTCCGACGAGCTCGGCTACCAGTCGCTCACCATCAATATCGGCAACGGCGCGCGCGCCCAGACGCCGATGGGCCAGGATGCGCGGGTGCGCGCCGCGTTCGAGCTGGCGCTGGACCGCCAGGTGCTCAACCAGGTGGTGTATGAGGGGATGTTCAACCCCACCGCCCAGCCAGTGCCGCCCACCAACCCGCTGCACGTGCCGGGCTTCCTGCCAGAGCCGCGTAATCTGGACCGCGCGCGCGCCCTGCTGCGAGAGGCCGGCGTGCGCACGCCGCTGGCGGTGGAGATGACGGTGCCCAACAGCCCCGATCTGCGCCAGGCGGCGGAAGTGATGCAGGCCATGCTGCGCGAGGCCGGCTTCGAGCTGCGGATCAACACGATGGAGTTCGCCAGCTCGCTGCAGGCCGCTGTCCGTGGCGACTTTGAAACCTACCTCCTGGCCTGGTCCGGCCGGGTCGATCCGGACGGCAACAGCTACACCTTCATGCACAGCCGCGGCCCGCAGAATGACGGGCGCTATTCCAACCCCGAAGTGGACCGGCTGCTGGATGCGGCCCGCATCGAGACCGACACGGCGCGGCGGCGCGACATCTACGGCCAAATCTGGGCCATCGCCATCCGGCAGGACCGCAGCCGCATCTATCTGTGGCACCGCAAGAACATCGTGGCGCACAGCGCGCGGCTGACCGGCTTCGTGGCCATCCCCGACGGTTTGATCCGGCCCCAGGGGCTGCGGCTGCAGTGACGCGCCATCGCCATGGCCGGGCCCGGCGCAGCTATCCGACCGACGCCCCGCCCATCTGCGGAGGGAGTGCCCGGGTCAAGCCTGAGCGTGACGCGGCGGCATGATCACCTGGTTCATCCGTCGTCTCGGGCAAATTCTGCCAACGCTGCTCATCCTCAGCTTCGGCATATTCGCGCTGCAGCAGTTGATGCCAGGCGACCCGGCGCTGATCCTGGCCGGCGAGGATCGCGGCGACCCGCGGGTGCTGGCGGAGATCCGCGCCGAGCTGATGCTCGACCGGCCGCTGCTGGCGCAATACGGCCATTGGCTCTGGCGCCTGCTGCACGGCGATTTCGGTTTCTCCTGGCGCATCCGCGTGCCGGTGGGTGAGCTGTTGCTGGCCAAGCTGCCAGTGACCGCGCAGCTCGCCGCCATGAGCTTCGTCATCGGCGTGGTGATCGGCGTGCCGGCGGGCGTGCTGAGCGCCGTATGGAAGGACCGGCCGCTGGACTGGCTGGTGAACGGCATCGCGCTGTTCGGCATCTCGATGCCGAATTTCTGGCTTGGCATCATGATGATCCTGCTGTTCTCGGTGCAGCTGGGCTGGCTGCCGCCCTCGGGCTACGTGCCGCTGTGGGAAGACCCCTGGCAGAGCCTGGCCACCACCATCATGCCGGCCTTCGTGCTGGGCACCGGCGTGGCTTCGGTGCTGATGCGCCATACCCGCGCCGCCATGCTGGGCGCGCTGGAGCAGGATTACGTCCGCACCGCGCGGGCAAAGGGCGTGGCCGAGCGCGTCGTCATCTTCCGCCACGCCCTGCGCAATGCGCTGATCCCCGTCGTCACCCTCGGCACCATCGAGTTCGGCCGGCTGATGGCGGGCGCAGTGCTGACGGAGCAGATTTTCTCCATCCCCGGATTCGGCAAGCTGGTGGTCGATGCGGTGTTCAACCGCGATTACCCCGTGGTGCAGGGCGTGGTGCTGGCCACTGCGCTGATTTTTGTGGCGCTCAGCCTGCTGGCGGATGTGCTGTACATGCTGATCAACCCGCGGCTGCGGACGGCATGAGCGCGACGCAGCCGCCCCCCGTTTCACCGGCCCGCCGCGCGTTGCGCACGCTGCTGCGGCACCGGCTGGCCATGTTCGGGCTGGTCGTGGTCGTGGCCTTCATCGCCGCGGCGTTGCTGGCGCCCTGGATTTCCCCGGCCGACCCGCTGGCCACCTCCTGGACCGCGATCCGCCGCGCGCCTTCCGCCGCGCACTGGTTCGGCACCGACGAGAATGGCCGGGACGTACTTTCGCGCGTGCTGTGGGGCGCCCGCGCATCGCTGCTGGCCGGCGCCATCGCGGTGGGGGGCGCGCTGCTGATCGGCGTGCCCATCGGGCTGCTGGCGGGGCTGGCGGGCGGCTGGGTCGATGCGGTCATCTCCCGCATTGCCGACGCGATGCTGGCGGTGCCCTTCCTCATCCTGGCGATCGCGCTGGCGGCGTTCCTGGGACCTGCGCTGGAAAATGCGATGCTGGCCATCGCCATTTCGGCCAGCCCGGTCTTCGTGCGCCTGGCCCGCGGCATGGCGTTGGAGGCGGCGGCGACCGACTATGCGGAGGCGGCGCGCGCCATGGGCAACCCGCCGGGCCGCACCGCACTCGTCCACATCCTGCCCAACATCGCGCCGCCGTTACTGGTGCAGGCCACACTGTCGATCGCCGAAGCCATCATCGCCGAGGCGTCGCTGTCGTTCCTGGGCCTGGGCCAGCAGCCGCCGCAGCCCTCCTGGGGTTCGATGCTGAACAGTGCCCAACGCTTCATCGAAAACGCGCCATGGCTGGCGATCTTCCCCGGCATGGCGATCTTCACGCTTGTGCTGGCGCTCAACCTGCTTGGCGACGGGCTGCGGGATGCTCTGGACCCACGCTCGTCACGGCGGTAGCGGGGCTACTCCGCCGCTAGGCTTTCCAGGATCGGGCAATCGGGCCTGCCGTCGCCCTGGCTGTTATCGGCCAGGTGAGTGAGGCTTTGTACCATCTCCTCCAGCTCCATGATCCGGGCGCGCAGCGACTGGATCTGCTCGGTCGCCATCTTCTTCACCTCGGCGCTGGAGCGATCGCGGTCGTTCCAGAGCGCCAGCAGGTCGCCGATCTGCTTGATCGTGAACCCCAGATCGCGCGAGCGGCGAATGAAGCGCAGCCGGTGCAGGTCGGTTTCATCGTAGTTGCGGTAATTCGCTTCCGACCGAAGCGCCTGTGGAATCAGACCCTGTTGTTCGTACCAACGAATCATCTTGGCCGAGACCCCCGTGGCGCGTGCCGCCTGACCAATATTCATGCCGTCACCCCGCGCAATCTGAGAGAATTGGCAAGTACGAACAGACTCGAAAGTCCCATCGCACCCGCCGCCAGTTCAGGTGAAAGCGTTAACCCGCCCAAAGGTTGCAAGACACCCGCGGCAACCGGGATCAGCGCGACGTTGTAGGCGAAGGCCCAGGCCAGGTTTTGCTTGATGTGGCGCAGCGTGGCGCGGGCCAGCATGATGGCGGTGGCGACGCCGCGCGGGTCACCGTTCATCAGCACGACATCGGCGGTTTCCATGGCGATATCGGTGCCGGTGCCGATGGCGATGCCGGTGTCAGCCGCGGCGAGCGCCGGCGCATCGTTGATGCCGTCGCCGACGAAGGCGGTATGGTCATACCCGGCCAGGGCGGCCAGCTTCTGCGCCGGCATCAGGCCGCCGATCGCCGCCTCCACACCCAGTTCGCGGCCCAACGCGGCGGTGGTGGCCGGGTGGTCGCCGCTCAGGATCATGGTCTGCAGCCCCATGCGGTGCAGTGTGGTGATGGCGTCCGCGCTGCCCGGCCGCAGCCGGTCCGCCACCAGCAGCAGCCCGGCCGGGGCGCCCTGCACGCCGACGAAGACCGGCGTCTGCCCGGCCGTCGCCTGGTCGGCCAACGCTTCGAGCGGCGCCGTGTCGACGCCCTGCCCGGCCAGGTAGGCGGCCGAGCCGACCAGGATGCGCTGCCCGTCGAAGCTGGCGGAGATGCCGCGCCCGACCTCGATGGCGAAGTGGGTGCCCCCCGGCGCGTCCGAGCAGGCGGCCGCGATCGCGCGGGCGATGGGGTGTTCGCTGCGCGCCTCGGCCGCCGCCGCCCGGGCGAGCCGCCGTGCCGCGTAGGAGCCTGGGAACGGCAGGGTGGCGGCCAGGGCTGGGCGCCCCTCCGTCCCGGT
>JACMRO010000166.1 GCA_014376425.1 Rubritepida sp. | reverse complement strand
CGCTCGGCCCAGCGCAGATAGGTCGCGTGGTAGACGATGCCGCCCGCGTCGGTGTCCTCGTAATAGACGCGGATGGGGAGGTCGTGCGGCTCAGCCATCCAGCAGGTCCGGCTGGATGGCGGTACCGGCGGGCGGCGCCAGGCCGAGGTGGCGCCAGCCTGGCTCCCCCAGCATGCGGCCGCGCTGGGTGCGCAGGACGAAGCCTTCCTGGATCAGGAAAGGCTCGATCACATCCTCGAGCGTGTCGCGGCTTTCGGCCAAAGCCGCGGCCAGGGTCTCGACGCCGACGGGGCCGCCATTGTGGTGCTCGGCGATGCGGCGGAGGTAGCGGCGGTCCATCGCATCCAGGCCGCGCCCGTCGACCTCCAGCCGGGCCAGGGCGCCATCGACCATGGCCAGGTCGGCCTTGTGGCCGGAGACCAGTGAGAAGTCGCGGATGCGGCGCAGCAGCCGGCCGGCGATGCGCGGGGTGCCGCGGGAACGTTTGGCGATCTCCAGCGCGCCCTCCTCCGACAGGCCGAAGGCGAGCTTGTTGGCGCCGCGGCGGACGATGCCGAACAACTCCTCGGGCGTGTAGAGCACCAGGCGCAGCGGAATGCCGAAGCGGTCGCGCAGCGGTTGCGCCAGCAGCCCCGAGCGCGTGGTGGCGCCGACCAGGGTGAAGGGCGGCAGGTCGATGCGCACGGTGCGCGCGGCCGGCCCCTCGCCGATGATGAGGTCGAGCTGGAAATCCTCCATCGCCGGGTAGAGGGTTTCCTCGATGGCCGGCTGCAGGCGGTGGATTTCGTCCACGAACAGCACGTCGCGCGGCTGCAGGTTGGTGAGGATGGCGGCGAGATCCCCGGCACGCTGCAGGGCGGGGCCGGAGGTGGCGCGGAAGCCCACGCCCATCTCCCGGGCTACAATCTGCGCCAGGGTGGTCTTGCCCAAGCCGGGCGGGCCGTGGAGGAGGACGTGGTCCAGCGCCTCGCCACGGGCGCCGGCGGCCTGGATGAAGATGGAGAGGTTTTCGCACAAGGTGCGCTGACCGGTGAAGTCGGCGAGGGTTTGCGGGCGCAGCGCGCCTTCGCCGGAATCATCCTCCTGGCGGGTGGGGTCGGTGATGCTCATGCCCCCATCCAGCCCAGCAGCCGCGCGCGGCTCGCTGAAGGACCGTCATCCAGGGCTGCGCAGGCCAGCGTCACGAGGGAGCGCCGCCTCACCGCGCGAACTCCCGCAACCCGTCGCGGATCAAGCCGTCCAGGGTGGCCCCATCGCCCAGCCGCACCGCCGCCCGGCCAATCGCGCCCTCCGCCTCGTGCCGCTTGATGCCCAGATTGACCAGCGCGGACACCGCATCGGGCCCGATGCCGGCCGGCGCCGCCATCGCCGCCGCCACCCCATCGGCTTCGGGCGTCGCCCGCCCCACCGCCCATTTCTGCATTGCCGGCTCATCGATGACGCGGTTTGCGGTGGCGGCGCCCAGGCCCTTAACCTCGGATAATCGTTTGCGCTCCTTGGCCGCGATGGCGGGGGGCAGCGCGTTCGGGTCCAGCCCGCTCAGCACCAGCAGCGCCTTCTGCGGCCCCACGGTCTTGACCTCGATGAGCGCACGGAACGCCTCACGCTCGGCCGCATCGAAGAAGCCGAACAGGGTGATGGCGTCCTGGCTGACACGGGTCTCCACCAGCAAATGCTGCGCGCCGCTCCGCGCCGTCAACCGGTCCAGCGTCTTCCGCGAACAGGCGACCAGGTAGCCCACGCCATTCACGTCGATGACGCAGCCGGTCTCGTGCACACCTTCGACGAAGCCTTTCAGCGACCCGATCATGCCGCCACCGCGGACCGGGCCGCGCACCGCGTGCGGCGGGTTGAGTAGGCGCCCATCATGCTGTGGCCAGCTTCGCCAGCATCACCCGCGTGCCGCGGTGGTGCGCGTGGCAGATGGCGATGGCCAGCGCGTCCGCCGCATCCGCCCGCGCCAGACGCGCGCCGGGCAACAGCCGGCGCACCATGTCGGCCACCTGGATCTTGTCGGCGTGCCCAGTGCCGACGACGGCGCGCTTGACCTCCATCGCCTGGTATTCGGCCACCACCAACCCGGCCATCGCGGGGGCCAGAAGTGCGATGCCACGCGCCTGGCCCAGCTTCAGCGCCGCGGCGGGGTTCTTGTTGACATAGGTGTGCTCGATGGCTGCCTCCTCAGGCGCCCATTCCCGCAGCAGCTCGCCCAGCGCGCGGTAGATGAAGGCCAGGCGTTCGGGCAGCGCGGTCACCGGCTTGGTCGAGATCGCGCCATCCGCCACATGGATCAGGCGCGAGCCCACGCTCTCGATCAGCCCCCATCCGGTATGGGTCAGCCCCGGGTCGATGCCGAGGATACGGGTCAAGCGGAGAGTTTTTGCAGCACCTGATCATCCACCTCGAAGTTGGCGGTGACGGTCTGCACATCATCATGGTCGTCGAGAATGTCGATCAGCCGCAGCACGCTGCGGGCGCCGTCCTCATCCAGCAACACGGTCAGGTTGGGGCGCCATTCCAGCCCGGCCCGCTCCGCCTCGCCGAAGCGGGCCTCGAGCGCCTGCTGCACGGCGGCCAACCTGTCCTGGGTGGTGATGACCTCGTGCCCGGCGTCGTGGCTCGTCACGTCATCGGCGCCGGCCTCGATGGCGGCCTCCAGCATGGTGTCGGCGTCGGTGGCGGCCGCGGGGTAGCGCACCACGCCCACGCGATCGAACTGGAAAGCCACCGTCTCGCCAAAGGCGCCGCCGTGTTTGGAGAAGGCAGAGCGGAGGTCCGAGGATGTGCGGTTGCGGTTGTCGGTCAGGGCCTCGACGATGATCGCGACGCCGGCCGGGCCGCGGCCCTCATAGCGCACCTCGGCATAGTCATCGCCCGAGCCCGCACCCTGCGCCTTCTTCAGGGCGCGCTCGATCACGTCGCGCGTCATGTTCTGCTGCCGCGCCGCGATCATCGCCGAACGCAGCCGCGGGTTGTGCGGCGGGTCGGGCGCGCCCAGGCGGGCGGCGACGGTGATCTCGCGGCGGATCTTGGCGAAGGCGCGGGCGCGCTTG
>JACMRO010000165.1 GCA_014376425.1 Rubritepida sp. | reverse complement strand
ATCTATTGGTTCGCGCGGATGCTGACCGGCGGCGAGGACCCGCGCTACATCGCGCGGCGGCTGACCCGCTTCGCCGCCGAGGATGTGGGCGCCGCCGACCCCCGCGCCCTGCCGCTGGCAGTGGCGGCGTGGGAGACCTACGAGCGGCTGGGCAGCCCGGAGGGCGAATTGGCGCTGGCGCAGCTGGTGCTGCACCTGGCCACGGCGCCGAAATCCAACGCGGTCTACAAGGCGTTCGGCGCCGCGATGCGTGCGGCGCGGGAGACCGGCAGCCTAATGCCGCCGGCGCACATCCTCAACGCGCCGACGAAGCTGATGAAGCAGCTGGGCTACGGCGCTGAATACGAATACGACCACGACGCGCCGGACGCGTTTTCCGGCCAGAACTACTTTCCCGACGGGATGGCGCGGCTGACCCTCTACAGCCCCAGCGACCGCGGCGCCGAGGCTGCGGTGGCGGAGCGCATAGCGCGCTGGGCGGCGGCGCGCAAATGAACATTTTTCTGGTCGCGGCCGGCGGCGCGCTGGGTTCGGTGCTGCGCTACTGGGTGCAACTGGCGCTGAACGCCGCGTGGTTTCCCTGGGGCACGATGATGGTCAATGTCGCTGGCAGTGCTGCGATCGGCGTGCTGGCGGGGCTGGGCGTGGCCGGGCCGGGGCGGCTGCTGTTCGTGACCGGCGTGCTGGGCGGCTTCACCACCTTCTCGGCGTTTTCGCTCGACGCGGTGGAGCTGTATCAGCGCTCTATCCTGCTGGCCGCCGCCTATGTGGCGGCCAGCGTGTCGCTCAGCATCCTGGTCTGCGCGGCGATGTATTCGGCGGTGAAGTCCTAGCCCCGCGCCACCTTCACCGCGCTCTTCGCCGCACCCACCATCAGACCGACCTCGTTGGCGATGGTCACCAGCTTAAAGCCCATCCCGATCATCCGCTTGGCGTATTCCGGGGTGCCATTGTGCAGCCCCGGCATGATGCCGCGCTTGCCGCAGGCCTCCAGCAGCTTGGCGTAGATGTCGAGGATGAACTTGTCCTCCACATCCAATTTCGGCTCCATGCCGTAGGAGAAGCTGAGGTCGGACGGCCCGATGTAGATGCCATCGATCCCCGGCACGTCCAGGATCGCCTCGATGTTCTCGATCGCCTGCTTCGTCTCGATCATGGGGATGACCAGGATCTCGTCATTGGCGGTCTTCTGATAGTTGCCGGACGAGCCATAGGCGCCGGCGCGAATCGGGCCGTTGCTGCGCGTGCCGTGGGGCGGGTACTTGCTGTATTGCACCAGCCGCGCCGCCTCGTCGGGCGTGTTCACCATCGGGCAGATCACGCCATAGGCGCCGGCATCCAGCACCTTGCCGATGATGCCTGGCTCGTTCCACGGCACCCGGACCATGGGCGTAGCGCCCGAGCCGGAAGCGGCGATGCCCTGGAAGCAGGCCACGCAGGAGAGGTAGTCCTGCACGCCGTGCTGCATATCCACGGTCACGCTGTCCCAGCCGCACTGGCTGTACATCTCGGCCGAGAAGGCGTTGGGGATGGCGAGCCACCCATTGACGACAGCCTTGCCCTGTTTCCAGGCTTCCTTGACCTTGTTGGCCATACGCATTCCCTCCGATTT
>JACMRO010000164.1 GCA_014376425.1 Rubritepida sp. | reverse complement strand
GCGGTGTAGGTGCCCAGACGCTGCAAATCCTCCATCTGGCGGAATTCCTTGCGCGGTATCGCCGTGTCCATCCCCAGTGCGGGCATGGGGTGGACCGGCCAGGGGGCAAAGGTTTTCTCATCCAGCACGCGGGCGCGCAGCGGCAGATGTGCTTCCCGCCCCACGCCCAGCGAGGAGACGAGGCCCACGCCGGTGATGCAGACCAGGCTCAAACCAACCCCAGCTCGACGCCCCGGGCCCGCACCAGCGCCTCGAGCGCCGCATCGGGGAAGGGCAGGGTGCGCAGTGTGTACTCGGCCTCGGCCGCCATCTGCCCGTCGCTGTCGATGCGCCCGGCCATCACCGCATAGCCCGAGCCGTCATGCGTCAGGCGGGCCGAGATGCTGAGCCGCGCCCCGGGTCGCAGCATGCCGCGCAGCTTGGCGGTGCCCACCTTGGCCAACAGCGGCATGCGCGCGAAATCCTGACGGGCCAGCATCAGCCAGCCGCCCGCCTGCGCCATGCACTCGATCATCAGCACGCCAGGGAGCAACGGGAAGCCGGGGAAGTGGCCTTCGAAGACTGGGCTGGCATCGGGCAAGGTGGCCTCGGCCACCAGCGTCTCGGCATCGCGCGTGGCGATGCGATCGAGCATCGAGAAGTATTCGAGCTTCAACCCTTCGAACCGCGCGCCCCCTGAACCAGCTCGTCAATGCGTTCCGCCAGTGGGCCGAGGACGAAGAACTGCTCGGCCGGCGCGGTGCCGGCATTGACCTGCTCGGTCCATTCCTCGACCGGCACCTTGATGCCGAATTCCTTATCGATGGCGAATACGATGTCGAGAAAGTCGAGGCTGTCGATGCCCAGGTCGTTGATGACATGCGCGGTCGGGGTGATCCGGCCGGGCTCGACACTCGCGGTCTCCGCGATGATGGCGGCGATGCGCTCATATGTGGTGGGCATGGTGTGACTCCGTCTGCGGGCGCGTTTCGCACGGGGTTTGGCGCGGGTGGGGCGGGTTGTCCAGTTGCGCGGCACTGAGCCCGCCGGGCGGCGGGCAGACCGGGGTGTGCGCATTGGCCGCGATGCGCCGCGATTCGAAGTACCGCCAGGTTCCTTGACCGGCGGCCATACTCTCAGGCCGCCATTGCAGCCTCGCCGTCCAGCGTCGCGGCGACCGCGTGGACAACGGATGCGATCCGCACCGCGGCCTGGACTTGCTCGCTACCCAGGCCGCCATGCTTGACCACCTTGTCATGGCTTTCCATGCACATCCCGCAGCCATTGATGGCCGATACGGCGAGCGACCAGAGCTCGAAATCCACCTTATCGACGCCGGGTTTGCCGATGATGTTCATCCGCAGCTTGGCCGGCATGTTCGGGTAATCGGCGCCGACCAGATGGGTGAAGCGATAGTAGATGTTGTTCATGCCCATGATGGCGGCGGCGCCTTTGGCCGCTTCCAGCGCCTCGGCGCTCAACTGCGGCCCGAACTCGGCCAGGATGGCGCGGCTGACGATGGCGTTGCGGCTGGCCAGGGCGCAGGCGATGAATGTGCCGGCGCGCTGCTGCTGGGTTAGCGCCGGTTCGGTGGCCAGGGTGCCGAGGTTAAGGCGCAGATCGCGGGCATAGTCGGGCAGGGCGTCGCGCAGGGCTTCGAGGGACATGGGGCAGGCTCCGTGCTGGGCAGCGCCCATCGTGATGCGCGGGGCTGCCCACGGATCACAACGGCGCTGTACGCGTGATGAATAGTTACCAGGCCGTCGGTGGCTCAGGCCGCCTTGAACAGCTCGATCGGGTTGAGCCCGTCTTCGCCCTTGGTCCAGTTGCAGGCGCAGAGCTCGTCGGTCTGCAGCGCATCCAGAATACGGAGCGTCTCGGCAGGGTTGCGGCCGACATTCAGGCCGTTGATGCCGACATGCATGATGGTGCCGGCCGGGTCGACGATGAAGGTAGCACGCAGCGGCACGCCGGCATCGCGGTCGAGGATGCCCAGCGCGGTGCTCAACTCACGCTTGACGTCCGCCAGCATCGGAATCGGCAGGTCGCGAATATCGTCATTGTGGAGGCGCCAGTTCAGGTGAACGAACTCGCTGTCACAGGAGACGCCGTAGCAGACGGTGTCGCGATCGGCGAATTCACGGTTCAGCTTGCCGAAGGCAGCGATCTCGGTCGGGCAGATGAAGGTGAAATCCTTCGGCCAGAAAAATACGACTTTCCACTTGCCGGCGTCGCTATCGCTGGAGACTTCGGTGAAGGGGGCGCCGGGGCCGCCCAGCCCATCCTTGCCGCCCTTGACGGCGGTGAGCTTGAAGGCAGGAAAGGTGTCGCCAACGGTCAACATGGGGAGGACTCCATCGTGAATTGCGCAGTGGGGCAAACGGCCCGAGTGGATGAATAGGCCTGGATGTCATTCGTAGGCCAATGAATTGTTTTTGTACGTATGATCGAAAAATTCGATCTCGCCTTGGCCCGCCTGTTGTCGCATGATCGATCGATGTTCAGCCCCCTTCCGCTGCCCACCGGCATTCGCACCCGCATGACCGGCAACGGCCGCGGCCTGGCGATGCATCTGCTGGAGGCGGGTGAGCCAGGCCGCCCCTTGCTGCTGTTGCTGCATGGCTTCCCCGAACTGGCCTATTCATGGCGGCATGTGATGCTGCCGCTGGCCGCCGCGGGCTACCACGTCGTGGCGCCGGACCAGCGCGGCTACGGCCGCACCACCGGCTGGGCGCAGGGCTATGATGTCGACCTGCACGCATTCGGGCCGTTGAATTACGTGCGCGACGCGCTGGGCCTGGTGGCGGCGCTGGGTGCCACGCAGGTTGCCTGCGTCATCGGCCATGATTTTGGTGCCCCGGTCGCCGCCCATTGCGCGCTGACCCGGCCGGATGTGTTCCGCGCCGCCGTGATTATGAGCGCGCCCTTCGGCGGCCCGCCGGCGCTGCCCCGTTCTGGCGTGGCGCCGGCGCCCACCGGCCTGGCGTCGGCGGCGATGAATGCCGCGCTGGCCGCCCTGCCGCGCCCACGCAAGCACTATCAGTGGCACTACTCGACCCGCGAGGCCGATGCCGAGATGATGATGCATCCGGCTGGCCTGCGCGGCTTCTTTCGGGCCTACTACCACCACAAGAGCGCTGACTGGGCGGCCAACCAGCCGTTCCCGCTGCCGGGCTGGGACGCGGAGGCAATCGCCCAGATGCCGACCTACTACATCATGGACGCAGGCCAGGGCATGGCGGCGACGGTGGCGCGTGAGATGCCCGCTTTCGCAGCACCGTGGCTGACCGAAGCCGAACTCGACGTCTATGCCGGCGAGTATGCGCGCACCGGCTTTCAGGGCGGGCTGCAATCCTATCGCTGCACCACCTCGGGCCTGACCGGCGCGGAGATGCAGCTTTTCGCAGGGTGCAGCATCACGGTCCCGTCGATGTTCGTGGCCGGCGCGGCCGACTGGGGGGTCCACCAGAAGCCCGGCGAGTTCGAGCGCATGCAGTCGCATGGCTGCGGCGACCTGCGCGGCTGCCATCTCGTGCCGGGCGCGGGGCATTGGGTGATGCAGGAACAGCCGTCGGCGGTGAGCGCGCTGCTGCTCGCTTTTCTGCGCGAGACGCGGGAGACATTTGCTTGAACGGGCAAAGTGGCTAAACGGAAGTCAGTCGATTCGAGCCATCCATGCCGCCCCCGCACCTCGCCGTATTGAATGAGCAGAATGCCGGGAAGCCGGAGGCCCCGGCGCGGGGGTTGGTATCCTGGTTGCGGGCGAGCGTGCTGCATTCATTCGCCAGCCCAACGGCTGCGGTGGATCGGCCCGCGGCCAGGTCCCGCCTTTTGCGCGCCCCGCCGCTACTCCAGCGTCCCGCTCGCACGGCGGGCCAAGCCGCCGTGCAGCCGGCGGCCGCGCCCGCAATTCGGCCGGCGGAGATGCCTGACACCAAGCCGATGGCCGGGCCCGGGCCCGTGGCATCGTCCGCGACCCCGTCATCGACGTCTGTGCCGGGCCTGGCCGCGGGCGACCGCCGATCAACTTCGCCCTCGGCCATGGCTACACGGCTCCCGCCCAGCCCGGAGCCGCGCCCGCCGCAGGAGGATCTGCTGGCCGACCTGCCGCCAGCCCAGTTTCCGCTGCGGATCAGTGTCACGCCGTTGCCGGCCAGCGCCACCGCCGTGGTCCTTCCGCCGGTCGAAGCCGATGGCGCCCGCCCCCCCGCCGCCGAGCGGGCCTTCCGCACCGGCCGCAAGGGCGCCCGCCCTGCCCACGCCATGTCCGCCGCCGAGATCGCTGCCTGGCGCGAGGGAGCGATGGAGGCCGGCCGCGGGCGCGACCCGATCGTCGGCTTGCCGCGAACATGGTGGTGGCTGGCGCTGTCACTGACGCTGGTGCTGCCGCTGGCCTACGCATCGGCCTGGCTCGGCCTGCCCGGCAGCGGCGTCGAATTTCTGGCAAGCCCGCTGGGCCAGGAGGCCTGGATCCTGACTGGCGGGCCGCAGGCGGCCTGGTTCTACTGGGCCGCCCTCGCAGGCTTCGCGCTCGTGGCGCAGTTGCTGCGGCCGCTGGAGCCTGTGTTGATTCTGGGCGCCGCCGCCTGGTGGGGCTGGACGGCGCTGCATGCCGCCTGGGCCGCGGGTTGGCTGGCGCAGCGCATTCCACCGCTGCCGTTGCCGGGCTAGCGGCCCGCCGCCAGCCGCTTGCGCGCCGCTTCCAGGATGCACGCCTGCTCAGCTTCGGTGGCGCGTGGCCAGGCTTCCAGTTCGGCCAGGCTGCGGCCGCAGCCAATGCAATGTCGGCGGCTGGGGTCCAGCTGGCACAGCTGGATGCAGGGGCTTCGCATGCCACGCGGCTTGCCCGCTCCCACCGCCGGGCGCAAGCCGTTGCCGCCGGGCCGGTCGCGCGCTAACTCGGAGCATCGACGATTTGTCACGAAGGCACGCCCCCCAGGCCATGACCAGCAGCAACGACATCCGCGCCACCTTCCTGGATTACTTTGCCCGCCAGGGGCATCAGGTGGTGGATTCCTCTCCACTGGTGCCGCGCAACGATCCCACCCTGATGTTCGCCAACAGCGGCATGGTGCAGTTCAAGAACGTGTTCACCGGGCAGGAGCGCCGCGCGTATTCTACCGCCACCTCGGCCCAAAAGTGCGTCCGCGCCGGCGGCAAGCACAACGACCTCGATAACGTCGGCTACACCGCGCGCCACCACACCTTCTTCGAGATGCTCGGCAATTTCTCATTTGGCGACTACTTCAAGGAGCGCGCGATCGAGCATGCCTGGACGCTGCTGACGCGCGACTTCGCCATCCCGGCCGACAAGCTGCTGGTGACCGTCTATACCGAGGATGAGGAGGCGCCGGTCTTCTGGAAGAAGATCGCCGGCCTGCCGGACAGCCGCATCATCCGCATCCCGACCTCCGATAATTTCTGGCGGATGGGCGATACCGGGCCGTGCGGGCCGTGCAGCGAGATTTTCTTCGACCACGGCGACAAGATCTGGGGCGGCCCGCCCGGCAGCCCGGACGAAAACGGCGACCGGTTCATCGAGATCTGGAACCTGGTCTTCATGCAATTCCTGGAGGAGCCGGCCGGCACCCGCAACCCGTTGCCGCGCCCTTCCATCGACACCGGCATGGGGCTCGAGCGGTTCGCCGCCATCCTGCAGGGCGTGCACGACAATTACGACACCGACACGCTGCGCGCGCTGATCCTGGCCAGCGCCGACGCCACCGGCCAGGCGGCGGATGGCGAGTTCCGCATCAGCCACCGTGTCGTGGCCGACCACTTACGGGCTGGCAGCTTCCTGTTGGCCGATGGCGTGCTGCCGTCAAACGAAGGCCGCGGCTATGTGCTGCGCCGCATCCTGCGCCGCGCCATGCGCCACGCCCACATGATGGGTGCGAAGGACCCCCTGCTTGCGCGCATCTTCCCCGCGCTGGAGCGGCAGATGGGCGTGGCCTATCCCGAGCTCGGCCGCGCCGCGGCGCTGATCACCGAGACGTTGCGGCTGGAGGAGCAGAAGTTCCGCGGGCTGCTGGAGCGCGGCCTGGGCCTGCTGGCGGAGGAGACGGCGCGGCTGGGGGCCGGCGAGACGCTGCCCGGCGCGATCGCCTTCCGCCTTTACGACACCTACGGCTTCCCGCTTGACCTGACGCAGGATGCCCTGCGCGGCGAGGGGCGCGAGGTGGATCTGGTCGGTTTCAACGCCGCCATGTCCGAGCAGAAAACCCGCGCCCGCGCCGCCTGGGCCGGCACCGGGGAGGCCGCGACCGAAAGCCTCTGGTTCGACATCAAGGAGCGCGTCGGCGCCACCGACTTCCTGGGCTACGGCACCGAGGTTGCGGAGGGCGAACTGGTCGCGGTGGTGATCAATGGCGTCGAGGCCATCGCCGCCAGCCCCGGCGCCGAAATCACCGTCGTGCTGAACCAGACGCCCTTCTATGCCGAGAGCGGCGGCCAGGTCGGGGATGCGGGTGTCATCACCGGCCCGGACGGCCTGCGCATCGCGGTGCGCGACACGCAGAAGAAATTGGGGCTGTTCATCCATATCGGCGTGCTGGAGGCAGGCCATCCGCGCCCGGGCCAGGCGGTGCAGGCCACGGTGGACCATGCCCGGCGCGGTGCCATCCAGGCCCATCACAGCGCCACGCACCTGCTGCACGAGGCGCTGCGCCGGCAGCTCGGTACCCATGTGGCACAGAAGGGCAGCCTCAACGCGCCCGACCGGCTGCGCTTCGACGTCAGCCACAACAAGCCGATGGAGCCCGCGGAGCTCGCCGCCGTGGAAGCCGCGGTCAACGCCCGCATCCGCGAGAACGCCGCGGTGACGACGCGGCTGATGACGCCCGAAGCCGCGGTGGCCGAAGGCGCCATGGCATTGTTCGGCGAGAAGTATGGCGATGAGGTGCGCGTGGTCTCGATGGGCCGCCCAGAGGGGGAAGGCTCCGACCGTGCCTATTCGGTCGAGCTGTGCGGCGGCACCCATGTGCAGCGCACTGGCGAGATCGGCCTGTTCCGCATCGTGGGCGAGGGCGGCGTGGCGGCCGGCATCCGCCGCGTCGAAGCCGTGACGGGCGAGGCCGCGCTTGCGGTGGTCGACGAGGCGATGGCGCAGTTGCGTGAGGCGGCTTCGGTGCTGAGGGTCAATCCGGCGGAACTGCCGGCGCGGATCACCAGCCTGCTGGAGGAACGGCGCAAGTTGGAACGCGACGTGGCCGAGTTGCGCAAGAAACTGGCGACCGGCGGCGCTGCCGCGGATATCGAGCAGATCGGTGGCTTGCGGGTCGCCCTGCGCGAGATGGGCGATACGCCGGCCAAGGACCTGCGTGGCATTGCCGAGGCGATCCTGAAGGGCGGCGACACCGATGTGGTGGCGCTGGCCAGCAACGAGGGCGGCAAGGCCAGTATCGTGGTGGGCGTGACCGGCGGGGGCACCGATGCCGTACCGCTGGCCCGCGCCGCGGCTGCAGCGGTAGGCGGCAAGGGCGGCGGGGGAAAGCCGAACATGGCCCAGGCGGGCGGGCCTGATGGTGAGAAGCTGGCCGACGCGCTGGCGGCTATTCGCGGGGCGCTGGCGGGTTAGCGCCTCTCCGCCACCTGCGCCGACGCCGCGCTGACATCGATGACGGAGCTGTGCACCCAACCGAT
>JACMRO010000163.1 GCA_014376425.1 Rubritepida sp. | reverse complement strand
GCCAGGCCAGCTGTCGTTCAGCACCAGGTTTCCCTCGGCCACCCCCTCCAGCAGATTACCCTCGGCATCCACCAGCGCAGGCTGCACGCCGGGTAAAGGCAGCGTGGCCGAACCGGGCTTCTGCGCCACCGCGCCGGGCAGTGGCGAAATCATGATCCCGCCAGTCTCGGTCTGCCACCAGGTGTCGACGATCGGGCAGCGCTCGTCACCCACAACGCGGTAGTACCATAGCCAGGCTTCCGGATTGATCGGCTCGCCCACACTGCCCAGCAGCCGCAGGCTGTCGCGCCGCCAGCGTTTCACCGGGCCATCGCCCTCGCGCATCAGGGCGCGGATGGCGGTGGGCGCGGTGTAGAAGATGTTGACGCGGTGCTTGTCCACCACCTGCCACATGCGGCCGATATCGGGGTAGTTCGGCACGCCCTCGAACATCAGCGTCGTCGCGCCGTTGGCGAGCGGGCCATAGACGATGTAGCTGTGCCCGGTGACCCAGCCCACATCGGCGGTGCACCAATAGATTTCGCCCGGCTTGTAGTCGAATACCAGCTCATGCGTGTAGCTGGCCCAGACCATGTAGCCGCCGGTGGTGTGCAGCACGCCCTTGGGCTTACCGGTCGAGCCGGAGGTGTAGAGGATGAAAAGCGGGTCCTCCGCGTTCATCGGCTCGGGATCGCAGTCGGGCGCGGCGCGGCGGCAGACGGCGTCCCACCAGTGGTCGCGCCCTGGCTCCATACCCACGCTGGCGCCGGTGTTGCGGGCCACGATCACGTACTTGACGTCGGGGCATTCCAGCAGCGCCTCATCGGCATTGGCCTTCAGTGGTACGCGCCTGCCACCGCGGCGGCCCTCATCGGCGGTCAGCAGCGCCACCGAGTTGCAGTCGCGCAGCCGCGTCGCCAGGCTCTCGGGCGAAAAGCCGCCGAAGACGATCGAATGAATGGCGCCAATGCGGGCGCAGGCCAGCATCCCCACCGCCGCTTCGACGATCATCGGCATGTAGATCGTGACGACGTCGCCCTTGCGGATGCCCAGCGCTTTCATCGCATTGGCCAGCCGGCACACCGCCTCGAGCATTTCAGCATAGCTGGTGCGGCTGTCGCTGTTCGGGTCGTCGCCCTCCCAGATCACCGCGGTGCGGTCGCCATGCCCGGCGTCGACATGCCGGTCGAGGCAGGAGACCGAGGCATTCAGCACGCCATCCTCGAACCACCTGATGCTGACATCGCCGTCGAAGCTGGTGTTCTTGATACGGGTCGGCGGCTGCATCCAGGCGATGCGCTGGGCTTCACGCGCCCAGAAGGCGTCGGGGTTGTCGCGCGCCTCGGCGGTCATGGCAGCGTGGCTTGCGGCATCGACATGGGCGCGCAACGCGACCTCGGGCTTGATGGCAATGAGCTTGTCGTTCGACATGCGGTGTTTCCTCCCTCATTACTCCGATGTTTCGGCGGCTGGTGGGGCGCCGTCAACAGCAAGAAAAAGGGCCCCGCGACGGCTGCCACGGGGCCAGGTTTCAAGAGTGGGGAAGAGGCAGGCCGGCGCTTGAATGCGCGCCGGCCACGAGCAGGTCAGTTCGCGCGGACGGTCACGGGGCGCGGGGGCGTCACGGCGTGGGCGGGGCGGCTGCCGCCATGACTGTGGCGGGCGGCACCTGGCCTTGGCGCCAACAGTGCCGGGCTCAACGCCTGGGGGGGTACTGGGGTGGCGGGGCGGGTAACCGTGGGCTGTACCGCCGCGGCGGGTGCCGGGGTCGGGGCGGGGCGGTTGGCCGGGGGCTGCACCGCCGCAGCGGATGCCGGGGGCGGGGCGGGGCGGCTGGCCGGGGGCTGCACCGTCGCAGCGGATCCGGAGGGCGTGGAAGGGGTGGCGGGGCGAATCGCCTGGCTGGGTGCCGTCACGGCCGGCGTTGCCGGAGTGGCGATGCTGCCCGCCAGCGCGGCGCGCGGGCCGGGCGTGACCACTGCGGGCACACCAGGGGCGGACGTGGCGGGTTGGGCCAGGACGGGTAATGCCGTCCCCATCATCAGGGCGGCGGCGAGGGAAAGCTGGGTAAAAGTCTGGCGCACTGGGTTCCTCCTGTGGAGCTGGGTGCAAGGAGGAGATTGGCCGGCGTGCAAGTCGGATGAAGGGCGGCGCCGGGGTTTCTTCAGGGCGGATACGGCGGCGGCGGGGCGGATTGCGGCGTCGTGCCCTGAATCAAAAAGGGGCCGCAAGGCCCCTTTCCGCACGGCCAGGCTGGCCGCTTACTTCAACGGCGCGCCGTAGCCATAGGCGGGGGCCGGCGCATAGCCCGACTGCTGCGGTGTGGACGCCACGCCGGCCGCGCCGCCAACCAGGCCGCCGGCAATGGCACCGATGGCGGCACCACGCCCACCCCCGGCGAGTGCGCCAAGCGCGGCGCCAGAGCCTGCGCCCAGCAGCGCACCACCAGCCGCGCGCTGGCCGGGGTCATACGGGTTGGTGCAGGCGCCAGTTGCCAGGACGGCGACCAGGGCGGCAGGCAGTGCGAGGGCTTTCAACATCGGATGGTCCTTTGGTTGGCCGCTGGGCGAATGGTGACAAAGCACACCATGAAGGTGTGGTACCTCTCAAGTGTGGCGGCGCCATGGCCCCGTGTTGGCTCAGGTGTTCATCGCATCGAAGAAGTCATTGTTGGTCTTGCTGTATTTCAGCTTATCCAACAGGAACTCCATCGAATCCTGCGTTCCCATCGGGTTGAGGATGCGGCGCAGCACCCACATCTTCGACAGCGTGCCACGATCGACCAGCAGCTCCTCCTTGCGGGTGCCCGACTTGGTGATATCGATGGCGGGGAAGACCCGCTTGT
>JACMRO010000013.1 GCA_014376425.1 Rubritepida sp. | reverse complement strand
TCGTGGCTTGCATTGGCCACGAAATCGGCCCGCATCCGCTCCACCGCGCGGGCCTGGCTGCGGTCGCTCAGCACCACCACCATGCGGCCGCCATCGGCCAGCGGTGGGTCCATGGGGATGGCCTGGGCGTGCAGGTCGCGCGCCACCGGCACGGGCAAGTGGAGGTCGGCCGATTGCGCGGTCTTCTCGGCCAGTGCCCGGTCGACGGCGCCGGCCAGGGCCGGGTGCCGCAGCAGCGCCGCTACATCGCCGGGCACGCCGGGCTTGAGGCCGAACAGTTGCCGCGCCGCCCGGTTGGCCCGCAGCGCCGAGCGGTCCTCGGCCAGCACCAGCAGCGGGTCGGGCAGGTTCTCCACGATCGCCTCATCGGCGGCGCGCAATTGCCCCACCTGGGCGGTGCGGATTTGCAGGCTGCGCGCCAGGCGGGTCAGCCCGTCCTCGATATCGGCCACCGCGGGCAGGCGCGGCGTGACAAAGGGGGCGGAGAAGCCGTCGCCCCCTTCGGCCGCCGCGCGCAACGCCTGGGCCAGGCGTTCCAGATTGACCAGCCAGAACCAGGCCAACGCCAGCGCCATCACCGCGATCGCGCCGCAGGACCACAGGGCGGCCGTGGCCGAAACGCCCTCAACCCGTACCAGCACCGCCTGCAGCGCCACCGGCACCGCACCCATGAGTGCGGTCGTCCGCAGCAGCCGGCCGATGGGTGGCATCAGCTGCCGGCGGCGCCCGGCATTGGCGCCGGCTCGCGCACCGCGCCGCCGCGGCCCACTTCCAGGATCGCCATGCCGCGTGCCAGCGTGCCGTCGGGCATCAGCCGGATCGGGCCGTCAGCGCCCTGGAAGGCCTCGCCTACCGGCAGTGCCCGGCCGCCATCGCGCGCCGCCCGCGCCGCCAGCGCCGCAGCGTCATAGGCGGTGCCGGACAGGCGCGAGGGCCGCTCGCCGAAGGCCTGCTGGAAGCGGTTGTCGAACCCGCCGCGGGCAACCGGGTCAGGCCCGGCATAAGCCGCACCGGCCAACGCCGGCTCCTGCGCCAGCTGCGCGTCGCCGGCCCACAGATGGGTGCCATAAAGCCGGGACGTCAGCCCGGCGGCCGCCAGCGCCTGGGCCGCCTGGCGGGCCTGCGTGCCGGCCTGGGCCAGCACGATCGCATCGACCGCGGCCTCGGTGCCCAGGCGGGCGGCGAAGTCACGCGCATTCTGCGCCGCGTCCGAACCCGACCGGTTCAACTGCACCACTGGCGGCGGCAGCCCCGCGCCCGCCAGCGCTTCGCCCATGGCCGCGGCCAGGCGACGGCCGAATTCGTCATCGGCGCCGAACACGCCGATCCGCCGGGCGCCCGCCGCAACCGCCGAGCCCGCCAGCCGGCGCGCCACCTGCGTCGGCGTGATGCCCAGCACCCAGACGCCATTGCCGGCCTGGCCCTCGTCGCTGGTGAAGGACAGCATCGGGGCGCCGGCGGCCCGCGCCGGGCCGGCCGCGGCGGCGGTCTCGCCCAGGGTCAGCGGGCCGACCAGGATCGTCGCGCCCTCGGCCAGCGCCGCGCGCGCCGCATCGGCGGCGCCGGCGGGCGTGCCCCGGGTGTCGCGCGGCAAAAGTTCCACCCGTGGATCGGCCTGTTCGAACAGAGCCAGCTGGATGCCGTTGAGCATCGCGGTGCCCAGGGCCGCGTTCTGCCCGGTCAAAGGAAGCAGCAGGCCGACGCGCTGGCGGTTGATGGTGGTGGCCGCACCGGGCGGGACCACCACGGCCCCGCCGGCCCATGGCCCCGGCTTTGCGCCAGGGGCCGCGAAGCGCCCCGTCTGCACTTGCGGTGCGCAGCCGATCAGGGCCACCAATGCCGCCAACATCCATGCAAGACGCATCCGAACCACTCCCTGACATTGCGCCGGCCCCTGGCGTGCCCCCTGGCCCGCCCCTTGCGCCGGCCGGTGGCCTGCCAACCGACCCACCCCCTGGCCTGCCACCTGGCCTGACACTGGTGGCCACGCCGATCGGCAACCTCGACGACCTCAGCGCCCGCGCCCTGGCCGCGTTGCGCGGCGCCGATGCGGTACTGTGCGAGGATACGAGGGTAACCTCGAAGCTGCTGGCGAGGCATGGCATTTCCGCGACGCTTTGGCCACTGCACGACCACAATGAGGAAGCCCGGCTGCCCGACCTGGTTGCACGGTTGCACAATGGCGCGCGGCTGGCGTTGGTGAGCGACGCAGGCACCCCGCTGGTCAGCGACCCAGGCTACCGGCTGGTGCGGGCGGTGATCGCGGCTGGGCTGGCGGTGCATGCCATCCCCGGCGCCAATGCGGCGGTGATGGCGCTGACGCTGTCCGGCCTGCCGCCGCACCCGTTCCTGTTCCTGGGCTTCCTGCCGGCCCGCACGGGCCCGCGCCAGGCCGAGCTGGCCCGGCTCAAGGCGATGGAGCAGGCCGGTCTGTCGGCCACGCTGATCTTCTACGAGGCACCGCACCGCGCGGCCGAAACCCTGGCAGCGCTGGCCACCGCGCTGGGGCCTGACCGGCCGGCGGCACTGGCGCGCGAATTGACCAAGCGTTTCGAGGAGGTACGCCGTGGCACCCTGGCCACACTGCTGGAGGGCGCGCTGGCCGACCCGCCGCGGGGCGAGGTCGTGCTACTGGCCGGCCCGCCACCCGCGGATGCGCACGGCACCGCCAGCCTCGATGAAGCGCTGCTCGCGGCGATGGGCTCCATGAGCCTGCGCGACGCGGCGGCCGTGGTGGCGGTCGGCCATGGCCTGCCGCGCAAGTCGGTCTATGCCAGGGCGCTGGAGCTGGCGGCGCAAAATCCGCGCGCGGATTGATTCGGATTGTTGCAATCCGGCGCCGGCCTTCTGTATGAGTGCCCGGCCGTCCGGTTCGCCGGCGGAAGCCTGCCCGACGTTCCCATGGGGGTGGGGGCGCGCTGCTTGGGGTCAGGTGAGCGGAACAGCAGCTGGGGGACTTCGCCGATGCCTGCTTCGGTTTATGCGCGCGCAGCAATGGCGCTGGGGTTGATGGCTGGCCTGGCGGCCTGCGGCAGCACGCCCCGCACCGGCGCCGTCTCGGGCGGCGGCTATGTCAGCAGCGGCCGCAGCTACGACCCGCCCGGCCCGTCCTCAGACCCGTGGGGCCCGTACATCCGCGAGGCGTCGCGCCGGTCCGACGTCCCCGATCGCTGGATCCGCGAGGTGATGCGCCAGGAATCCGGCGGCCGCGCCACCGCCACCTCGCCAGTCGGCGCCATGGGCCTGATGCAGGTGATGCCCGGTACCTACCGCGAGCTGCAGTCCCGCCACAGCCTGGGGGATGACCCCTACCACCCCTATGACAGCATCATGGCCGGCACGGCCTATGTGCGCGAGATGTACGACCTGTACGGCTCGCCGGCGTTCCTGGCGGCCTACAATGCCGGGCCGCGGCGGCTGGAGAACTATCTCTACAATCGTGGCGGCTTGCCGGCCGAGACCCGCAATTACGTCGCCCGGATTGGGCCGGCCGTGCTGCAGGCCAGCCCGGTGCGCCGCGCATCGCCCGAGATCTACGCCGCCGCCGAACTGCCGGTGCGGGTGCCGCAGGGCCCCCGCCGGATGGATAGCGGGACCATGATGGCGCTCGCCGAGCAACGCGGCCTGCGCGAGCAGAACGCCCAGTACGCCCGCCTGCCGGACCCAGAGCCGGCGTCGACCCGCCTGGCATCGTCGGTGCCGCGCATCCCCGCCCCCAGCCGCGGCGGACCGGTCATCGCCATGGAACCGATCCCGGATGGTTCGACCCCCGGTGGACAGATGGCCCTGGCCGAGAGCGCGGCCCGCGCATCGGCCATCTACGAGCCGCAGGAGCAGCGGGTCGTCGTCGCCAGGATGGACCCCATTCCCGATGGCAGCACGGCCGAGGGTGCCAGCGCCCTGGCCGAGAGCGGGGCACGGGCGAGCGCCGGCGGCTATGCCCCGGCACGGCCGATCTTCGAGACTGCGGCCTCCCGCCGCGGCATGCCTGTCCTGACGGCGGTGGCGCCGATGCCGCTGCCGCCGCGCACGCTGGGCTTCATCGGCGGCGCCCAGGCGGCAACGCCGTCACCCACACTGCGCACGATGGTCGCCAGCACCGGCAGCTGGGCAGTGCAGGTCGGCGCCTTCGCCGATGAACGGCAGGCGCGTAGTGCGGCATCCGGCCTGGGCAGCGGCCGGGTCGATGTGCAGCCTGTGCGGGTCGGACGGTCGACGCTGTTCCGGGCCCGGGTTGTCGGGCTGACGCAGGGTGCCGCGCAGCAGCTCTGCGGCCGGGCGCGCGGGCCTTGCATGGTGCTCAACCCGGATGCGCAGGGATAGCCGTTAGGTGATGCGACCGCATGCAAATTGCGTGTGGAGGTAGAATGGTCAGGCTTGGTCCTGATCAAAAATCTTCCAGCAAGCGCCCCATGCCGCCGAACCTCTCGCTGAACCCCCGTGTTCGCAGCGCATGCCAGTACGTCGCGGTGTTGATCGCGATGACCGGCTTGCCCAGCCAAAGCTCCGCCGCCGCGGCCAGCCGCACCATGGACAGGTTGGTGCCGACCTGGACGATGGCATCCACATCGTCGCCGTCGATGGACTTAAGCGCGGCCGCGCATTCCGCCGTGGTGATCGCCGCGATCCCGGTCCAGCTCTTCGCCTGCATCGCGTGGTCGCGCACCACTTCGAAGCCCATATCCTCAAAGTAAAGCTTCACCTGTTCGTTCATCGCCGGCCAGTAGGGGCTGAGCACCGCCAGCCGCCGCACCCCGCCATAGGCCTGCAAGGCCGCGGTGCAGGCGTGGCTGCCGATGGAGATGCCGATGCCGGCCAGGTCCTCCACCTCCTTCTGGAACGCGTCGGCGCCGCGGCGGCCGTCGAAGAAGGTCACCGCGCTCATGCCCATCACCAGGTGGTCTGGCGCGCAGGTCAGCACGCTGCGCACGGCCTCGAGCGTATTTTGGCCGATCAGTTTCGCGCCCGCGATGAAGCTTTCATTCGACATCGCGTTGGTGTCGGGCGTGAAAATGCGGCTGTAGTGGTTGGTGACGCCATAGGGCCGCATCGCCTCGAAATCGGGCTGCACGATGGTGTTGGTGGAGGGGCCGATCACGCCGAATTTCTGGCGGAAGCCCTGCACGTCGCGTGACATCGTGTTTTCCTGTTAGCTGCGCTGGCAACTGAGAACGGAACCGCGCGATGACGCAAGCCATCACCCGCCGCGCCCTGACACTGGTCGCTGCGCCGGCCCTCCCCCTGGCCCTCTCCCCGTCCTTCGCCCAGGCGGATTACCCCAACCGCGCCGTGCGCTTCGTGGTGCCGGGCCCCGCCGGCGGCGCCGGCGATGTGCTGGGCCGCCTGGTGATGGAGCGGCTGAGCCAAAGGTTCGGCCAGCCCTTCACGGTGGAGAACCGGGCCGGCGCGGGCACCAATATCGGCATGACGGTGGTGGCCCGCGCCGCCCCCGATGGCTACACGCTGGGGCTGGCCTCGATCGCGTCCAACGCGGTCAATCGCTGGCTCTACCGCAACCTGCCGTTCAATCCGGAAACGGATTTTTCTCCCATCGCGATGATCGCGCTGGTGCCCAACCTGATGGTGATCTCACCCACCGTGCCGGCGGCGACGGTGGCGGAATTCATTGCCTGGGCGCGGCGCAACCCCGTCGCCTTCGGCTCGGTCGGCGCCGGGTCATCGCAGCACCTGGCGGGCGCGCAGTTCGCCCAGGCGGCAGGGCTGGACATGGTACATGTCGCCTACACCACCAACGGCGCGATGGCGACGGATGTGATGGAGGGGCGCGTGCAGGTGCTGTTCCAGTCGATCTCGGCGGTGGCGGAGCTGGCCCGCGCCGGCCGGGTGCGGCCGCTGGCGGTGACGGGCGAGGGCCGCGCGCCGGCCTTCCCGGAGGTGCCGACCCTGCGTGAGGCGGGGCTGGACATCGTCAGCACCGGCTGGTTCGGCGTGTGCGGGCCGGCCGGCGTGCCCGAAACCATCCTGCAGCGGCTGAACGAGGCGATGGCCGAGATCGTGGGCGCGCCCGAGGTGCAGGCGCGGATCATCGCGGGCGGCGCGGTGCCGAAGGTCACGACGCGAGCGGAAATGGCGGGTTTCATGGCGGCCGAAAGCGCGCGGTGGCGGCCGGTGGTGGCGGCGACGGGGCTGACGGTGGATTAGGAAACTAAGTTGCATAAGGGAATTTATACTGATGGAGTGGGGTTGTATTTGGAGACTAAATCATGCCCACGCAATCGCTGATCGAACCACCAAAAGCGGCCCTGACGAGGCGGGTAGGCTCCAACTGCGATTGCGTTGGTAGTGACGTGGTGTGGGTGAAGGCTTCGCTTTGCCTGCTTGGGCGATACCACGCGCCCTTTGGTCTGTCCCCTGTGGCTGACCGAGGCCTGTTCGACGCGATCATGGCGTATCAGCGGGATCGAGGACTGGTTGTCGACGGTCATGCCGATCCGTTGGGCGAAACCGAATCCACTCTTCGGGTCGAGATTCCACGCGTCTTGCAAGGAGCAAAGGCATGAGCGGATTTTTTAATGACGAGTTTGCGGAGGGTTCATTTCTTCGCGGCGAGGGCTACTCGACCTCTATCGATCCGGTCGATTCCGCCGCGCGATTTTTCGACGGCGCGGCCGACGTTTTCGATGCGGTGGGATGGCGGCCAGCGGCCGACAACCTAAGGCGGTACCGCAGTGGCGTTGGCGGCAACCGTGACTACACCGACGAAGAAATCGCAGCACACTCGCCATTTTTGCAAGCTGAGGACGTGAATCGATCTCGCTTCGAAGCGCTCACGTTCACCGCGCGCACAGGAGATGCACCCCTTAATCAACGGTTGCTCAACTTCGAAGATGGGGAATTAATGGAAGGCTACGATTTTTTCAGAGGCCTATCGCCAACAGTAGCACTGCGCCTTTTATGGCTTTTGGTAGAACCGGAGTGAGGTCGGACCTTGAGTTTGTCGCAAGGCGGGATGGCAATGAGATTGAACTACAAGGAACCGTCAGGCATGGATTTGGCAATCGCGATGTGCGGGGAGAGGAGTTCGATTTCCATCCAGGCGCGGTTGGTAGTGATCAGGCGCGAACCCTCGAGCCACTTGGCCTCGCTCAGCCCTTCAGGATGCGTTACGAGCGTGAGCAGGATGTAAACGCGACCGTCCGCCGGAATCATGACGGCTCTTTTACTCTGCTGCGTTCTCGCTGGGGCGTCGTTCGATGATAGTCAGCAACCGCGCGAAGTGGGGCCTGCTGACGTTCGCCGGCGTTTTCACATGTCTCGCGGCGCTTGCTTATGTGCCCGGTACACCGTTTAGGCTGCCCTGCGAGGACACAAGCCGCCCTGTTTCGGAGCGACCGATGCGGCCTGAAGCCCTCCTCGTCCTGTCGCAGGCATTGTCGGAGGCAGGGTGGCGCTTCGCCAAACGCGAACGTAGAATTTGGTTGGCGCCTCTGCAGCTTTCCGTCGCCCACCCTGCCTTGCCAAACATACAGGTGTCTTGGCGGGACTGGTGGGCAAATACTGAGCGTCACCTGGTCGATGCCATAGAGCGTGGCCAAGCGCGCGACGGGACCCGCTTCGAGCCGCCTGCGGAGTTGCTGGTGGTGGCGAACGGAGGCGAGCCACGGCGTGGGCGATCACTTTATGTGGACACGTCGGACCCTTCGAACCGTCGGCCGTGGAACAGTTGTCATATCGTCTACGCCGCTCTGATGGCGGAGTGAACTCGCTTTTAGCGCCTGCGAAGCTTGCCGCGTCCCACCAAACCCCTATTCTCCTCCACTATCCGCACGGACGAGAAGGACCAACAGGTCGATGAAGATTCTGGTGACCGCCAAGCGCGTGGTCGATTACAACGTGAAGATCCGCGTCAAATCCGATCACAGCGGCGTCGAGACCGCCAACGTCAAGATGTCGGTCAACCCGTTTGACGAGATCGCCATCGAGGAAGCCGTCCGCCTCAAGGAAAAGGGGATGGCGACCGAAATCATCGTCGTCTCCGTTGGCCCCGCCGCGGCGTCCGAGCAGATTCGCACCGCGCTAGCCATGGGCGCCGACCGCGGCATCCTGGTGCAGAACGACGCCATCACCGAGCCTCTGGCGGTGGCCAAGATCCTCGCCGCCATCATCGCCAAGGAGAGCCCGGACCTGGTGATCCTGGGCAAGCAGGCGATCGACGACGACATGAACGCCACTGGCCAGATGCTGGCCGGCATCCTGGGCTGGAGCCAGGGCACCTTCGCCAGCAAGATCGAACTGGCGCCCGGCCAGGCCACGGTGACGCGCGAGGTCGATGGCGGCCTGGAGACGGTACGGTTGACCCTCCCCGCGATCGTCACCACCGACCTGCGGCTGAACGAGCCGCGCTACGCCTCGCTGCCCAACATCATGAAGGCGCGCAAGAAGGTCATCGAGAACATGACGCCGGCCGATCTCGGCGTGGACGCAGCGCCCCGCCTGACCGTGCTGCGCGTCGAGGAGCCGGCGACACGCAAGGCGGGCGTAAAAGTCGGCTCCGTGAAGGAGCTGGTGGAAAAGCTGCGCGGCGAAGCCAAGGTGATCTGAGCGCCTATGTGGGAAGCGCCGGCAATGAGGCGTCGATGGAATTCCCGGGCCGTCCCGCCAGGGGGCGCTGTCGATGCTGTCGGCATCGGCAAACCCCCTGACACCGCCCGCGCGGCAAAAACATGGCGCATCGCGCCGCAACCCTTTTCAATCAGGCTCGTACCATGACCGTTCACATCATCGCCGACCATGACGGCGACACCATCACCGAGCCCACCCGCAGCACTGTCGCCGCTTTAGGAAGCCTGGGCGCCATCCACCTGCTGCTGATGGGGGAGGGGGCGCAGGCCGCCTCTGCCTCAGCCGCGGCCATCCCCGGGGTCGAAGCCGTGCTGGTCGCGGCCGGCGAGCCAAACCCGGCGGTGGAAGCGAT
>JACMRO010000162.1 GCA_014376425.1 Rubritepida sp. | reverse complement strand
GCTGCCCAGGAAGGCGAACTGGAAGCGGGCGACGGTGGGCGTGTCCCAGCTCACCACCGGGCTCACACTGGACCGGGTGCCGATGTTGTTGTTGGTGCGGGCGCGCGCCGCACCGACCTGCACATCCAGCCGCGGCAGGAAGGGTCGCTCGGCCACGCGAAACGCTAAGCGGTCGGCGATGCGTTGCAGGCACTGGCTGCGGATGGCGCAATTCTTTCGCAGGCCGATGAAGACGGCTTCGGCCAGGGTGAGGGGCACGGCACCGGCGGACATTGCGCCTGGGGAGGCGGGGTCGGCACCGTGGGTGCTGGATTCGGCGCTGGGGCCAGAACCAGGATTAGAGTTAAAGCCAGAGCCAAGGCCAGAGCCAAGGGCCGGGACGGGGAGCGGGCCGGGGCCATGGGCAAGCGCGGGCCCGGCACCCCACAGCGCCAGGCCGCACCCCAGCAGGCCTGCCAACCAGCCGCCCATCCCCGCCATCGCCGGGCCCACTGGCCAGCCGCGCATCGCCCTGCCCATGGCCAAGCTGGATGGTCTCAATCCGCCCGCAGAGCCACGATCGGGTTGAGTCGCGGCGCCATGACGGCGGCATGGAAGCCGAAGAACAGCCCGACGGCGATCGATACCCCCGCGCCCAGCCGCGATGCATCAGCGGCAGGGCCACGTTGCGCCATGCATTGAGCCCCGGCCGCAGGAAAAAGGACTGGAGGACGAAGCCGATGAGACGCCGCGCATCGACGACGCGGCATCGGGCTGCGCCGCCAGCACGTCCTCGCCATCGCTGCGATATGTCCCTGCGGTGGGGCGATCCAGCAATCCCATAGTGTTCATCAGTGTCGTCTTGCCCGCCCCGACCGGCCAGGATGGAGACAACCCCGCGGCGTCCGCCCGTCAGCGACAGCCGGTCCAGCACCACGGTGGTGGTGGGGCCGACCTGTTACCTCCTGGTGCTGTCGCGCTGTTCCAGCATGGCCGCGAAGTTGCCGAATGGGATTGGCGGTGCGATAAACCCTTGCTCATTTCATCTCTGCCCCGAGATAGAAAGAGCTGGTATCGGACTGCCCTCCGGTTGCGGCGACGAATCGGAGACGACTGGCATGACTTCATCCGAACGCGCGGCCTTTCGGACGCGCACTCGCCGTCTGGGCATGCTGCTGGCGCTGGTGGGCGCCGGGCTTACCGGGCTGGCAGTGGTTTTCAAGCCGCCGTTCCTGGGCACGCTGGCGCTTTTGATCGTTATTGTCGGCGCCTTCTGGGTCGGCCGTCGCCATCTTGTGGCCCGGCTCAGCCGGGATCCAGCCCGACCGCCGTCGCGCTGACGCCCCGCGCCCACGCCGCCATGCCGGCTGCCCGGCCGGACCATTTGGTGTGCCGTGCATCGCCCCGCCGAAGGCCCGCCTTCAGCGCCAGCCCCGGCCATTGTCGCGCCAGGTAGCGCCATGCCGCACCCCGGCCGCGATGCTTGGCTTCGACATGCACCCGGCTCCAGCCCTGGTGCCAGGCCTTGCACCAGTCCAGCCGCGGCGAGGGGGTGGTGGATTTGCCGCCGGCATGCAGTACCGAACAGCCGGCCACATGCACCAGCCCGTGCCCCCCCGCCGCCAGCCGCATGCAGATGTCGTCATCCTCGCCATAAAGGAAGATTGCATCGTCGAAGCCGCCCAGCGACCGAAAGGCGCTCATCCGGAAGAACATCGCCGAGCCACCGACGTAGTCCATGCAGCAATCGCCGGCGGGCATGGGCTGGCTGCGTTTGCGCGGCGGCGTGGTGGGCAGGGCGTGGCCGAATTGCAGGGCGCCGTCATCGCCGAAGATCTCGGGTGCCAGCAGCCCCGCATCGGGGTACCGGGCGGCAGCCTGGGCCAGCGCTTCGAGTACGCCGGGCGTCAGGCGCGCATCGGCGTTGAGCAGCAGGCCGAATTCGGCCTGCACCGCCGCAAAGCCGGCATTGGCGCCGCGGCCGAAGCCCAGGTTTACGGGCGCCCGCACCACCCGTGCCCCCGCAGCTTCCGCCAGCGCGCCGGTGCCATCACTCGACGCATTGTCCACCACCACGACCGCGATCCCCCCGGGGATGGAGGCGAGGCAGGCGGGCAGCACGTCGGCCGAGTTGTAAGCCACCACGACGACGCTGACCGCCATGGCGGTCAGCGGGCCGGGGCGTGCTGTTCGAGCGCGGCCATGAAGGCGCTGCGGGCCTCGGCCAGGTCCTGGGTGTGCAGCATGCCGTCCACCACCGTCAGTTCGGTGTTGCCGCGGGCGCGCATCTGGAACCATCCAGCGTCGAACCAGACCTCCTCGCTGTCAGGCGGCATAAACAGGCCCAAATTGACGATGACGTCGCCAGCCTTATGGCTGATGTAGAGGTTGACCGGATAGGCGCCGGACTTGCTGGCGCCGCCCACCTTCAGCTTGCCCTGGGTGGAGAGCAGCCGGTGCGGTGAGCGGGTGCCGCGGGCCCGCGCCGTCTCCGGCGTCAGGTCGAAACGGGCGGCGGCTTCGGCCGCGACGGCCAGGATCTGCCGCTCCTGCTCCGCGAAGTCGCGCTTGCGGCCGGTGGGGCGGCTGGCAACGCGCCGGCCGCTCAGCTCAGTCTGCGCACCCTCCAGGAAGGTCTGGGCCACGGCGTGCATCTTCGCATTCGGCCCGGCGAGGATCTTCTCGGCGTTGGCGACCATGGCTTTCAGCTCCGCCACGGTCTTGGCAGCCAGGGTCGCGCTCATGCCATGTTGACCATGATGGTCTTCTTCTGGGTGAAGTGTTCGAGCATCGCCTCCAGGCTGGCTTCCTTGCCCAGCCCCGAGGATTTCACCCCGCCGTAGGAGAGGTTGGCCTGCACCACCAGGTTCTGGTTGATCTGCACCAGACCTGCCTCCAGCCGATGCGCCAGGTCGAGCCCGACCTTGAGGTTGTTGGTCCAGAGCGAGGCCGCCAGGCCGTATTCGCTGTCATTGGCCTCGGCCAGCACCGCCTCCGGGTCGTCGAAGGGCTGGATGACGGTGACGGGGCCGAAAATCTCCTCCCGCACCAGACGCGACGTAGCGTCCAGACCGGTGAAAATAACGGGACGCATGAACAGGCCCTTCTTCAGCGCGGGGTCCGTCGGCATCGCGCTGCATTCATGCGCGGTGGCGCCGGGGGTGGCGCGCCCCTCGGCCACGAAGGCCTGCACCTTGTCGAACTGGCCCTGGCTGATGATGGTGCCGATGTCCGTCTTCTCGTCCAGCGGGTCGCCCATCACCATCCTGTCCACGGCCTGTTTCATCTCGGCCACGAAGGCATCGAAAATTGGGCGCTCGACATAGATGCGGCTGGCCGCGGTGCAGCTCTGCCCCTGCCGGGTGAAGCGCATCGAGGTCAGCGCGCCCGCTACGGTCTTGGCGAAATCGCAGTCCGCGAACACGATCATGGGCGACTTGCCGCCCAACTCCAGCGTGGCCGGAATAAGCTTTTCGGCGGCTGCCTTCGCCACGATCTTGCCGGTCTCGACCGACCCGGTGAAGGTCACTTTCCGCACCAGCGGGTGGGCCACGAGCGGCGCGCCACATTCCGGCCCCTGGCCGCTGAGCATGTTGAAACAGCCCGGCGGCAGGATGCGGCCCAGCAATTCGCAAATCCGCAGCACGGTCAGCGGCGCTTCCTCGGCCGACTTCACCACCACCGTGTTGCCGGCCACCAGCGCAGGCGCGATCTTCAGCGCCATCAGCAGCAGCGGCACGTTCCAGGGGATGATGGCGCCGACGACGCCTAGCGGCTGGCGCACCGTCACGCTCAGCACATCGGGCGCGAAGGGCACGCTCTCGCCCTTGAGCTCGCCGCCCAGGCCGCCGAAGAATTCAAAAATGTCGGCGACGACGCCGGCCTCGACCCGGCTTTCGGTACGCAGCGCCTTGCCGGTCTCCAGCGCGATGAGGCGTGCCAGCTCATCCTGGTGGGTGCGGATCAGGGCGGCACATTGATACACCAGCGCGCCACGCTTGCGCGCCGGCATCTTCGCCCAGGCTTTTTGCGCCCGATGCGCGTCCTGCACGGCGGCGTCCACATCCGCGGCATCGCCCTCGGCGGCACGCGCCACCTCGATGCCGGTGGCCGGGTTGACCACGGCGAAGGTCCGGCCCGATCGCGCCGGCACGAAGCGGCCGCCGATGAAGTGCACACCGGACAGCGCGGTGGCCAGGGCAAACGGGTCGGTGCTGGGCGGTTCGGGCGTGCGGGCAGGGGTGTCGAGCATGGCGTGGTCTCCGGACGGGCTTGGGAAGCGGAAGATGCTCCCGGGGTGCCGCACGGGCAACCTTACCCCACAATGCGGCGTTTTGCAGATAGGAACCAGCCAGGAGCCCCCATGCCCGATGCGATGAATGACGACCAACGCCGTGAGAAGGTTCGCCAGATGGTGAAGGACATCTCCATCTGCATGTTCACCACCCAGGACGCTGCCGGCATCATGCATGCCCGGCCGATGGCCCCGATGGCCGCCCCCACCCCCGACGACGATACGATCTGGTTCTTTACCCATGCCAGCACGCCCAAGACCGATGAGATGAGTGCCGACGGTAACGTGCTGCTCAGCTTCTCTTCGCCCGCGACGCAGGATTATCTGTCGTTGACCGGCAAGGCGCTGGTGATGCGCGACGTGGAGAAGCAGAAGGCATTGTGGAGCGAGGGTGCGCGGGTTTGGTTCCCCAAGGGGCCGGAGAGCGAAGACCTGGCACTGATCGCCTTCCACCCGGAACAGGCACAATATTGGGATAGCCCGTCGACCGCCATGATCTACGCCTACGGCTATGTGAAGGCGGTTCTGACCGGCGAACCGCCGAAGGGCGGTGAGAACGCCAAGGTCAGCTTCTGAACTGAAGCCGGGGCAGCGTCCGCTCCGGCTCAGCCGGCGGGGCGCATGGCCTGGGCGATCTTCTGGCAAAGCTCCTTCTGGCGGTAGGGCTTTGAGAAGTGCGGCCGGTCGAGTGAGGCGCCTTTGAACAGCGTCATGCAGGCGGTCGTAAGCAGGATCGGCAGGCAGTGGCGCCGTGGTTGAACATGCTTGGCCAGCTCGAAGCTGATCATTTGGGGCCGGCTCCGGTTCGCGCCACCGCCTCCAACAGGGCGATCTGGCGCGGTGTGCAGATGCTCGCCAAGTCGTAATGTTCGACCACATGGCGACGAGCGGCTTGGCGCAACGGGCGCAATTCGGCTTGGTGGCCCAGCATCCAATCCAGCTTCGCGGCCATCCCGGCGCTGTCGAAGAAGTCCACCAGCATGCCGTTCACCCCATCCCGCACCACTTCGGTGACGGGTGCGGTGTCCGATGCGAGGATGGCGCCGCCGCAGGCCATGGCGTCGAGCATCGACCAGGACAGGACGAAGGGATAAGTCAGGTACGTATGCGCGGCCGAGACGCGAAACAGCGTCAGAAGTTGGCGGTAGGGCAGGTGGCCCAGGAAGTGGATACGGGTGAGATCAAGCTTTCCTGCCAGTTCGGTTAGCAGGAAGTCTTTCCAGCCACCGCCGCCAGGGGGCCGGGGGCCGTAGGAAACGCCCTCGCCGGCGGCTACGATGATGACATGTGCCTCCGGCCGGCGCTTCTGGAAATCGGGCAGCGCGCGCAGGAAAGTGTGGAAGCCGCGATAGGGGTCCATCTGGCGCGCGGCGTAGGTCACCAGCGGGTCGCCGGCGCGGAAGATCCGGCCATCGGGCAGGGTGAATTCAGCCGGGCCGTCGGGGGTGGCGATGGCGGTGTCGATACCCCCGTGCACAACCGACATCCGGGCCTGCGCCCAGGCGGGATAGGTTTCGTGCTGGAAGCGGGTGGGCGCCACGCCCCAGT
>JACMRO010000161.1 GCA_014376425.1 Rubritepida sp. | reverse complement strand
GACGTGCTGCCCAGCGTGTTGAGCTTGCGGTCATTGGCCACGGTGATGCGGGCCGTGGGGTCGCTGAAGTCGGTCGTGATCAAGATGTGGGCTCTCCAGCGTTGGGGGGCGGGGTCGGCCACGGTAGTATCGCGGTGCCCTTAATGCATGACATCCCCGCCATTGGGCGACAGGCAAGCGCCTGCATAGAAGGCCCCACCCGGGCCGGCCAGCAGCAGGATGGTGGCGGCGATGTCCTCGGGCGTGCCCATGCGGCGCACCGGCAGCGCGGCCGCCATGGCGGCGCTCCATTCCGGGCCGCGTGCGGCGGTCAGTTCGGTCGTCACCGGGCCGGGGGCGACGGCGTTGACCAGCACGCCGCGCGGCGCCGCCTCGCGGGCCAGGGCGCGGGTGAAGCCGATGATCGCGGCCTTGGCCATGCAGTAGGCCACCAGTTCCTCCTGCCCCTTGAAGGCGAGCTGGGAGGCCACGTTGATGATCCGCCCCGCGCCACGGGCCAGCATGGCCGGGTAGACCGCCTGGGCCATCACGAACATGCCCTTCACATGCACCGCCATCACCTGGTCGAAATCCGCCTCGGCATAGGTCTCGAACGGCCCGCGGATGTTCATGCCGGCATTGTTCACCAACACGTCGGGCGGGCCGAGGGCTGCCTGCGCGTGGCTGGCGAACGCGCGGATGGCCATGGGGTCCGCCATGTCGGCCTCGGCGTGGATCACCCGTCGGCCCAGCCCTTCTATGGCGGCGGCGGTGTCGGCGGCGCGGGCCCCGTCGCCCAGGTGGTTGAAGGCGATGTCAAAGCCATGCGCGGCCAGAAGCAGCGCGGTGGCGCGGCCGATGCCGCGGCTGGCGCCGGTAATGATGGCGGTCTTCATGCCCAGATCTCCCGCACGGCTGCCTGGTAGCACTGCCGGATGGCGGGGGCCGCCACGTGCTGGCCGGCTTCGACCACCACCCGGCCCGCGACCGCCACCGTCTTCACCACGCCACGGCCAGGGCCGAAGACCCACGCATCCAGCGCCGCATCGCCCTCCAGCCCCAGCATGTCGGGATGGTCCTGGTCCAGCTCCACGAAGTCGCAGCGCAGGCCGGGCGCGAGGCCGCCTATGGGCGCGCCGGCGGCCCGGGCGCCGCCGGCCAGGGCGCGGTCGAGCAGGTTGCGCGCGGGATGCGGTGCGGCGTCGGAGGTGGCAACCGCCCGCGCCTCCAGCAGCAGCCGCTGACTGGTCTCCAGCTGGCGCAATTCCTGCGCCGGGTCGAGGCAGACCTGGCTGTCGCTACCGATGCCCAGGGCGCCTTGCCAATGCGGCAGGCGGAAGGTGCCATCGCCCAGCGATGCTTCGGTCTGCGGGCACAGCCCGGCCACGGCGCCGCTGGCGGCCAGACCTGCCACCTCGGCATCGTCCAGATGGGTGGAATGGATGAACACCCAATCCGGCCCGGTGAAGCCATTCTCCAGCATCCAGGCGGCCGGGCGCAGGCCGGTGGCCGCCAGGCATTCATCCACCTCGCGCCGCTGTTCGGCGAGGTGCATGTGCTTGGGGCCGGGCCGGCTGGCAATCGCGCGGAGCATGTCCGGTGTGACCGCGCGCAGCGAATGCGGCGCGAAGCCCAGGGTCACACAGCCGCTCAGCGGCAGGGTCATCAGGCCGCTCAGCGGCAGGGTCACCCGGCCGCTCAGCGCCTCCATCATGCCCATATAGTCGTCAAGGTCGTTCAGGAACGGCCGTTGCCCG